>JALSLS010000320.1 GCA_026988195.1 Methylomonas sp. | reverse complement strand
TTTAGAATTTTTACATCACCTACCTTTTTATGGTTTAGCGGTTATGTGTCTGGATGATTCCGGGGTACAAGAAATTTTGCCTGAAATAGCCAAGCCAGTTAAGACCTACGGGGTACATAAAGATGCGGATGTACGGGCAACAAATATTAAACAGGAAGGGTTACAAACTTCATTTACAGTAGAACGTTGGGGAGACCATAAGCCCTTGAACGTGAGACTTAATATGCCTGGGTGGCACAATATGTTGAATGCTCTGGCATCAATAACTATTGCAACCCGTTTGGATGTTGATGATCAGGCAATTATTAAAAGCTTAGAAACGTTTAAAGGTATTGGGAGGCGATTTCAGTTAAATGGTGATATAGCCTTGGGTAATGGGCATATTTCTTTAGTCGATGATTATGGACATCATCCCAGAGAATTAGCTGCAACATTTGAAGCAATGCATCAAGCATGGCCGGATAGACGTAAAGTTGTAGTGTTTCAGCCTCATAGATACACCCGAACTAGAGACATGTTTGAAGAATTTGTTGATGTACTATCTGCTGTTGATGTTTTGATCTTATTGGATATATATACAGCAGGAGAGGCAGAAATTACGGGGGCAAATGGACAGGCATTATCTAGAGCTATTCGTGTTAGAGGGCAGGTAGATCCTGTGTTTGTTAAAGACCATAATGAATTGGCCAATATTATGGTGGGTTTATTAAAAGAAGATGATGTGGTTTTGACTATGGGGGCAGGAAATGTGGGTCAAATTTCAGCTGAATTACCCCAAAAATTAACCAAGGCTTTAAATAAATGACTGGCATATTATTAAGAAATGAGCCTTTAGCAAAATATACTAGTTGGCGGGTGGGTGGGCCAGCAGAAAAGATGTATTTTCCTGAAGGTCGAAATGACTTAATAGATTTCCTTAAATCATTGCCTAAGCAAGAGAATATTTATTGGTTAGGTTTAGGCAGTAATTTGTTAGTAAGAGACGGGGGTATTAAAGGGACTGTCATTAATACACGCGGAAGACTTAAAGAGATGTACTTGGCTGATGCAAATAAAGTTTATGTAGAAGCCGGTGTACCTTGTGCTCATGTGGCAAGGTTTTGTATGGGGCTTGGATTAACAGGTGCTGAATTCTTGGCCGGTATTCCTGGGACAATGGGCGGTGCATTAAAAATGAATGCAGGTGCTTTTGGCGGGGAGACTTGGAATATTGTTAGCAATGTTGAAATGATTAATGTTAGCGGAGATGTGACGAAGCGTGGCATTGAAGAGTTTGACGTTGCTTATCGGTCAGTCAAAGGCTTAAAAGGTGAATGGTTTTTAGCGGTTGAATTAAAATTGAGCCAAGGTGAGTCTGAATTAAGCCAGCTGAAAATTAAATCCTTGTTAGAGCAACGAGGGTTAACTCAGCCAACTAATAAGCCAACTTGTGGGTCAGTATTTAAAAATCCACCCGGTGATTATGCTGCAAAATTGATAGAAAGCTGTGGACTTAAAGGGTTTGTGATTGGTGGTGCTTGTGTGTCGGAAAAGCATGCTAATTTTATTGAAAATACAGGTGATGCGACAGCAGCGGATATTGAGGCATTGATTGCCTATATCCAACAACAAGTAACGCAGCAGCATGATGTTACTTTAGAGACGGAAGTTTGTAGAGTAGGTGACAAATTGTGAAACCATTAATGCTCCAACAAGCTGAAAGTTTTGGGCGGGTGGCCGTATTGATGGGAGGAAGCTCTGCTGAAAGAGAGGTATCCATTAAAAGTGGGACTGCGGTGTTTGAGGCCTTAAAAAGACAAGGTGTAGACGCTATCGCTATTGATGTTAAAGAAAACCCAATAGAAGCATTAGTAGGTAAAGCAATAGATCGAGTCTTTAATGTTATTCACGGACGAGGTGGGGAAGACGGCGTATTACAAGCTGTTCTAGAGGTGCTGGAACTGCCTTATACCGGTTCAGGTGTTATGGCATCGGCGCTAACGATGGATAAGCTACGGACAAAACTTTGTTGGCAAGGTGCAGGCTTAGAAACACCAAAATGGTTCATCTTGAATAATGAAAAAGATATTGATGTTTGTATAGAAAAATTAGGGTTTCCAGTCATTGTAAAGCCTGCTCAAGAAGGTTCAAGCATAGGAATGAGTAAAGCGAACAATAAAGATGAGTTAAACAAGTCTTTAGAGACCGCTAAGCATTTCCAATGTGATGTGCTGGTAGAGGCTTGGGTTCAGGGAGATGAATATACAGTTGCCGTCTTAAATGGAGAGGCATTGCCTGTTATCCGGTTGGAAACAGCAAATGAGTTTTATGATTATGAGGCTAAATATCAGTCAAATAGTACTCAGTATCATTGCCCTTGTGGCTTAACTCAACAACAAGAAGAAGGGCTGAAAAAATTAGCAGTTGAAGCTTGTAATGTTGTTAACGTTAAAGGCTGGGGGCGAGTTGATGTTTTTATTGATGAGCATGGGCGTTCACAATTAATAGAAGTCAATACAGTGCCAGGAATGACAGATCATAGCCTTGTTCCAATGGCTGCTAAAGTGGCTGGTTGTGAATTTGATGAATTAGTTTGGCGCATTTTAGAAACTACAGTGGATGAATAAAACTGCTATTTATTTTATAGCTGGGCTAATGGGAGTCTTTATAGTTGGCTGGCAGGCTTACTTAGAAGTAAAGGCGCAGGGAGCCGATTGGTTGCCTGTTAAATATGTAAGAATTGAAGGTGCCTTTCAATTTATTGCTAAAGACAAAATTAAGCAGGTATTGGGTGAGCATGTACGAGATGGATTTTATAATGCCGATACTCAGCAAATACAAGTGTCGGTAAAAGCATTGCCTTGGGTGGAGTCTGTATGGGTTGAACGTGTTTGGCCAGATGCTATTAATATTAAAATAAATGAACAAGTTCCCGTAGTCAGGTGGGGAGAGAGTGCATTATTGAATAAAAAGGGTAGGAAGTTTAAACCCGATAAAATAAATGATTTTAGTTTTTTACCTTTACTGGTCGGTCCTGAGGGGTATGAGGTAAAAATGTTAAAAATTATAGCTGAAATGTCAGATAAATTAGCAAAACAAGATATGACACTCGCTGAATTTTATATTGATGAAAGAAGGTCTTGGACAATAAAGTTACAAAATAAAATGTTATTAAATGCGGGAAAAAACCAGCCTTTAAAAAAGATACTGGGATTTCTAAATACAATTGATTTAATAACAAAAAAACAGATAGCTAAAATTGCAGTTGTTGACTTGAGGTATTCAAATGGATACGCCTTAAAGTGGAAACAAGGTGAAGCAGAGATAGATTGGAAGAAAATAGCTGAAATGAGCAAAACATAAAAGCATATTGAATATGGCAAAAAAAATAGAGAGAAATATTATTGTAGGGCTCGATATTGGTACTTCTAAAGTGGCCGCTATTGTAGCTGAACATACTGGCGCTGATGAAATTGAAATCATTGGAATTGGAACAGCACCTTCAAAAGGATTAAAGAAAGGTGTGGTTGTTAATTTAGAGTCAACAGTTCACTCCATTCAGCGAGCGGTGGAAGAAGCTGAATTAATGGCTGGTTGTCAAATTAAATCAGTGTTTGCGGGGATAGCAGGAAGCCATATTAAAAGCTTGAATTCGCATGGCATCGTAGCTATCAAAGACAAGGAGGTGACACAATATGATATCGATAGAGTGATTGATTCAGCAAGAGCTGTTGCAATTCCTGCAGATCAAAAAATATTGCACATATTACCGCAAGAATTTGTAATTGATCAGCAAGATGGTATTAAAGAGCCGATAGGAATGTCGGGTATTAGACTAGAAGCTAAAGTTCATATGGTGACGGGTAGTGTAAGTGCCGCACAAAATATTATTAAGTGTATTAGACGGTGCGGATTAGAAGTGGAAGATATTGTTTTAGAGCAATTGGCATCCTGTACTTCCGTATTAACAGAAGATGAAAAAGAGTTGGGTGTATGTTTAATTGATATTGGCGGCGGGACTACTGATATAGCCATTTTCTCTGAAGGTGCAATTAAACATACGGCTGTTATTCCAATCGCAGGGGATCAAGTAACTAATGATATTGCGGTAGCGTTAAGAACGCCAACCAAAAGTGCAGAAGAAATTAAATGTAAATATGCATGCTCGTTAACGCAGCTTGTTGATATAGAACAAATGATAGATGTGCCGAGTATTGGAGATAGAGAGCCTCGAAAAATTTCTGCACAGAATTTGGCTGAGATTGTTGAACCACGTTATGAAGAATTGATGCTGTTAGTACAAGCAGAATTAAGACGTAGTGGCTATGAAGATCTTATTGCAGCAGGTGTGGTACTGACTGGAGGGAGTTCTAAAGTTTATGGATTGGTTGACTTGGCAGAAGAGATTTTCCACATGCCAGTACGGATGGGGGTTCCCCAGCATATTTCTGGGTTGACAGATGTTGTACAAAACTCAATATATTCTACGGGAGTTGGATTGTTGTTATATGGCAGAGATCATCATGGAAGCATGGAAGAAGTGAGAGGTAATAGTTCTGGAGTGTTGGCCAGAATGAAGAGTTGGTTTCAGGGTAATTTTTAAAAATATGGGCGTAAGTGAGGACGTGAAAATGAAATATGAATTAATGGATATGTGTAGTGATGGTGCTGTTATTAAAGTTATTGGTGTTGGCGGCGGCGGTGGGAATGCAGTTGATCATATGATTGAGAGTCATATTGATAGTGTGCAGTTTATTGGTGCAAATACAGATGCGCAGGCTCTACGTCGATTGAATGTAGAAACAAAAATACAGCTAGGAATAGAGTTAACCAAGGGCTTAGGTGCAGGAACAAGACCAGAAATAGGCAAGTTAGCCGCTGAAGAAAACAAAGACCACCTTAGAGAAGTTATTGAAGGTGCTGACATGGTTTTTTTGACAGCAGGAATGGGTGGTGGAACTGGGACTGGGGCAATATCAGTTATCGCTGAAGTTGCAAAAGAAATGGGTGTGCTGACGGTAGCTGTCGTTACAAAACCATTTGATTTTGAAGGTAAAAAGAAAAAATCGGTTGCTGAAGAAGGTATTCGTGAGTTGGAAAAATATGTTGATTCATTGATTATTATTCCAAACCAAAAGTTACTGCCTGTTTTAGGGGGTAACTTATCAGTAACAAATGCTTTTAAAGCTGCCAATGATGTGTTGTTAGATGCTGTGCAAGGCATTACAGAATTAATCACCCACCCAGGATTGATCAATGTTGATTTTGCCGATGTCAAAACAGTAATGGCTAATATGGGGGCTGCTATTATGGGGTCTGGTTCCGCTACGGGTGAGAATAGAGCAAGAGAAGCGGCAGAAAAAGCTATTGCATGTCCTTTATTAGAAGATATTAACTTACAAGGTGCTAAAGGTATTTTAGTTAATGTGACAGCTGCAGATATGGGACTAACAGAATTTGATGAAATTGGTAGCATTATGCAAGCCTTTGCGTCAGAAGATGCTGATATGAAAATCGGTATGGCCACTAACCCTGATATGGGCGATGAAATTAAAGTAACTGTTGTTGCTACAGGGATGGGTGGAAGTGTTACCGCTTCAAATGCGCCGGTTAAGTTAATACAAAAAGCAGCAGCGGGTGATATTAATTATGATGTTTTAGATAAGCCAACTGTTATTAGACAAAGCAAGCAAGAGCCAAGAGAAACTCGTTTTGGCGCGCAACCTAAAAGTGATGTAGATTTAGATTACCTAGATGTACCTGCATTTTTAAGACGCCAAGCAGATTAAGATAGTTTTTTTGGAAATGTGGTAAAATTACAAGTCAGTTTTTTATCAATAGTATTATATGATTAAGCAAAGAACATTAAAAAATACAATTAGAGCAACAGGGGTTGGATTACATAGCGGAGATAAAGTGTATTTAACTTTGCATCCTGCTGAAGTCAATACAGGAATACGGTTTCGTCGAGTCGATTTGGGTGAGGCCGTCACTATTGATGCTATACCCGAAAATGTTGGTGAAACAATGCTTTCAACAACATTAGTTAAAGACGGTGTTAAAGTTGCTACAATTGAACATTTGTTGTCTGCGCTTGCGGGTCTAGGGATTGATAATGCTCTTGTGGATGTCAGTGCTGCAGAAGTTCCTATTATGGATGGAAGTGCTGGGCCATTTGTCTTTTTATTACAATCAGCCGGTGTGTTTGAGCAAGATGCCCCCAAACAGTATATCCGTATTAAAAAATCTATTAGGGTTGAAGATGAGGATAAATGGGCTTCTTTTGAACCCTTTGATGGGTTTAAAGTAACCTTTACTATTGATTTTGACCATCCTGCTTTCCCTGATCATTTAAAAACATCAGTGATGGATTTCTCTTCAACCACTTTTGTTAAAGAGGTAAGTCGGGCAAGAACCTTTGGCTTTATGAAGGATATCGAGTTTTTACGCGAGAACAATTTAGCTTTAGGCGGAAGTCTAGACAATGCTATTGTTGTTGATGAAGATAAAGTTATCAATGAAGACGGTCTTCGTTATGCTGATGAGTTTGTAAAGCACAAAATCTTAGATGCTATTGGTGACCTATATTTATTAGGACATAGTTTGATTGGTGAATTTAAAGGGTTTAAGTCAGGACATTCGTTAAATAATAAACTATTACTTGCTCTGCTAGATAATAAAGATGCATGGGAAAAAGTTTCATTTGAAAATGATGCTGATGCTCCTATTGCTTTCATGAGATCAAATCCTTCTACTATTGAAGATTAGAATCTATGCTCATATAACAGTGTATGTATAACTGTTAGCCTACTCTTGTTCATATATAATAATTTGTTTGGATATTGTCTTCTTTCTGAAAAAGGATAGAGATGATATCTAAATGGGATTATTTCAACTTTTTGTCTTTAGACTTTTTCTGAAAAGTCTTACCGAGCCTCTGTAAGGACTTTTTAAGGTTTTCATCACTCTGTAGTTCTGCCTGATCTAAAATAAAGCTTATATTTTCAGCTGAAGGCAATGTTTTTGATCTTTGTGGCTCAGGTTTCTTTTCAGTCGTTTGAGGGATGATTTTAATCTGTAGCGTCTCAATGGTACCGCTGTGAGTAGCAAGTAGCGCTTGAAGTATGGCTTGGTGATAGAACCTAAGTTGTGATGACCAAATAGCAGAATCAGTATAGAGAGAAAGTTTTTTATTGTTTAAAACACAATACAGTGCATGCCCAGATAAATGGTCAGGTAGGGCTTTTTTTATCTTCTTTAATAACTTTGTTTGTGTTTCAATCTGGTACTTGTAAAGGGTAAAAACTTTACTTTCAAAGGACAGAGAAGATTTAAAGGCATTGTATTTGTCTGACATGAAAAACAGATAAAAAGCTATTAATTACAAGATTTAATAGCTACATATTCAGACAAGGCGTTTTTAAATTGGCTTTCATCAATAATAGCGACGCCACGTAATAAATCTCGATTAGTGAAGCCTTTAAGCAGTAGGTCAGCTTTACGAACACATAAATTAAGATGGTTAAAGGCCTTTTTAGTAAAGTGTTCGATATCTACATTGTTTTGTTTCACTGCAAGGATAGCGTCATTAGTAAATATAACCGTATCACCTGAATGAGTGTTTTTGATGAAGGATGAAGAAAGGGGGAGTTGACTGATAATATGTAGCATAATATTTCCTCAGATTTATTAGTTATACCTTACATTAAGATAGGTGCATAACTATTTAAAAAATATGTGTTAAATGAATAATAAGCTATAAATTTAAGGAAGACTAGTTTTTTTTAAAAAAAGCTAAAAAACTTAACTTGTATAGCTTGTTACCAGCACGAGTGTTAGAGCTATAAAAAAGCAACAGCGAATTAGATTTGAGATGACTTGAGTTTAGCTAAAGCCACTATCGGGTCTAAAATCATAAACTGCTTTGAATATTTTTTTTATTTGTAATTCCACTCCAGACTAATCAGCCAACCATGTGTAACAGGTTATTTAGTGTTTACCAAACCAACTTGAAAGGTTGCATGACACCCTTGGCAGCTAGAAAGAACAGCCGCTAACTGTTGTAAGGTATGTTTTGGATCTTGCAGGGTCTCTGCATCATCTGCAATTTTGTCGAAATCCTGATGCATTGCCTTACCTAGCATTTTAAAGGACTTAGGTAGCATAGAATGTAATTCATCTGGGCCTTGTCCCTTTCTCGCTTTAAACCCTAAAGGCCTAGCATACTGAACAACAGCCTGCATATCTTCAACGGCTAATGCACTCATAATAGACTGCGTCGATGATAATGTAGAACGCATATTGGAAAGTAATTGAGCTTTATTTTTCTGATCGAGTTCAATGACTTGGCGTCGGTCAAATTCATTAGCAATAGCAGGGATACTGGCTAATGTTAATGCAATGATAGGAAGTTTCTTAAATAACGCAGGTCTGATAAATTGTTTCATGGGCGTATTCTTCATATGAAATTAATTGTTAGTATATTATAATTTAATTATACTTATTGTTGGAATTAATTGTTTATTAATTATGTTGAAAGCCTTTTTTGGAAAAGTTCTTAGGTTTAATTTGTTGGAAATATTGAGATTACGTGATGAGCATTTTATTTAAATATGTCTATCCAAACAAAGAGCTATATTTTTAAAGTAAATAAAAGTACTAATGTTGCCTCCTATATTGGTAAGTGATATGTAGTTTCAATTTCATAGCCGCAAAGGCTGGTTTTCCAGTGCTATGATCTAAAGTAACTAAAATAATTCAGTAATTGATCATGAGAAAGATCATCCAGATGACCGTCGAAATAATCGGCAATACGACGAATGGCTCTTGAATAAGCTTCAATTGTTTTGGGCCTTAATCCCATCAGTTTTAAATGTTTACAATGCAGAGAATAATAATGATTGTATTTTGATTCGATAGATGGTGTCATAGCAACGTAACCTCATTGTTAGTCTAAGAGCTTTCAATGTAGTCTCTTTTTATTAAAGAGGCGAGGTTACATTTAATTATGGCACGGAGCCTGCTCTTATTCTCCGCGATAGCGGCTTCGTCCAACAATTGCATCCAGCTGACCACTAAAAGCGGCGCTTCGCTTTTAGTGGTCGCTGATGTAGAGCGTTATATTTTACCAAATAGTTTCAAGTATTGTTGTATCTCTTAGGTTTTGGTCTGCGGTAATGATGGGAATGTTTTCAAGAATTGAAGTAGCGGCAATAAGCCTATCAGCAGGGTCATTGTTAATTTCAGATCCGAAATTGACCGATAACTGAGCTATTTCAGGAGTTATTTGCTGAACCTGAAAATTGCGCGATTGGATCAATAGGTTTATAAACCCTGAAGCACTATCATCAATAGTAAGGCGATTTTTCTTTATAAGCATTGATATTTCCCAAATAGAAATATCACAAATCATCAGCTCATTTTCGGAGTATTCAATAGCTTTCCTTGCTTTAGATGTAAGTTTATTTGGTTCTATAGCATCCCAAATTAGAGTGCAAGTATCTAGCAATATCATTTCATAGCATCCCAAGCATCTTCTATTGGCGAAATGACATCATTTATTACCGCTGTTTTGGCAAGTTTTTTAAGTTTATCTTTGGCAAAGTTTTGTTGGGCAACTGGGGGGGTTAAAGTAGCTAATAATGTACCTTTTGATGTTACGTTAATTTGCTCTCCATGTTGTGCAATTTTTAAATATTTTAGTAGGTTGGCTCTTAGTTCGGTAATGCTTACATTTTTCATCTTGAAATACCATAGCGATTTATGTACAATAATTACGTACAATTATAGAAAATTAAAAATAATAAGGCAAGTGTGTTTAACAAAGTCAAAACATAACAAAAAAAACCTCGTGTCAAGCTAAATCCAGAACTTTGGAACCGACCCGACCGAAAGGTCGTAAAATTAATTAGTATTACCCAGTGGGTGAGGATAGCAAATCGTCTAATTCCCACCTGACAAGAAAGGCCATCCTTGCCAGTAATGAACCTGCGTGCATATCCAGTAGGGTGTGTATGAAGCCAGGTGTAGTGAGTGCGTAGGCCGCGTCACTGATCTCCGGAAGTTGTATATTTGTGGTCGATAAGGAAAGCATCGATAACCTGCGATGGTAGCGGGGAAAGCCGACAGTTTGGATTTACTGGAAGGCAAGAGTCTTTAACGCGCTAAGGCAAGCGTTAAAGACACCACCGGAGACTGCGAGCGGGGCATGTGCACATAGGGGTAGTCTGGGAACTTGAGACGCCTGCAGGGATGCAGGTAGGTAGAGCAACGCAGGAGCAGTTGCCGAGAACCGTTAGTTCCTTGCGAAAAAAAATACCGAAACCTACAGCCAATCGGTTAAGAAAAAGGCTGGGCGTAGTTCAGGTCGATTTTCACCAGAACAATGAGCTAAACAGGCAGCGTTTTTTTTAAGCCTGACAAGAACACAAAATAAAGCGAAATCTAGTAAGGTATCGGGACGCGAGCGGAAGCGAAGCAGCCCGAGATGGCAAGACGGTGGTCTTAGTGGATCATAGTACCGAAGGCAGAGGTAAGCCGAGAAGGTGGGGAAGTGAGACCCGAGCGACCCACTGAAGGGAAGGAGAAACCGGGCATAACGTTCTGACGGAAAGCAAGATGAAAGATACACAGAAATCACAACTCATATCAACAGACCTCCGTCAGATTGCAGCGCAAGCGAAACAACAACCAGCCAGGGTGTTTACATCATTGGCTCACCGCATGGATGTAGACTTTCTAACCGAAGCCTATCATCGGGTACGCAAAGGTGGAGCAGCGGGACTCAGTGGAGTCACGTCAAAGCACTACAAACGTAACCTGACTGAATTGCACCAGCGTTTGAAAAATCAAACGTATGTGGCACCGAAAATCAAGCGAGTCTGGATAGACAAAGACGGCGGAAAGAAACGGCCTATCGGCATCACAGAGTTTGAAGACAAGATAGTGCAAAAAGCGGTGGCGATGTTACTGGGGGCAGTGTATGAGCAAGACTTTTACGACTACTCCCACGGATTCAGAGAAGGACACTTTTTCATCGTACGGTTTGCCGATGATTTTATCATTGGCAGTCAAAATGAAGACGATGCAAGAAAAATCATGGGCGTCATATGGGTTAGCACTAAAAAATAACAGGTCATGGCAAAGATAAAAAAGAAACTCACTACAGCACAAAAACGTGCCAGAAAAAAAGCCAAAGCAGAAAGACAAAAGAAGTATATGTGGGTTTTCATGAATGGAAAGCAAGTTCGAGTAAAGAGACCTCCAACCATAGATGGAGTGGAGGTTGATGAGTACATTCAAAACAATGCCGATCCAATATGGCTACACCAAAATGAGATGTGGGAATATATCAAAACAGATGAAGATGAAGACATATTTTAAATTTAAAACGGTGTCAGCAACAAAATCCGGTGATTATTATCAGGTCATGTTTCATGATGATCTGGATACTGAAGATGAACCGTATTTTATGATTCAAAGTCAATTCGAGTTCCCTGAAGGTGGTGCATGCAATATTGAGAGCCATATTGCGGAATTGATTGAGCACTGCAAGGTAAAAATGGCGTCAATTTCAAAAACTATAATGTTTATTTCATATGGGGAAGCTCCGCATCATGAAGTAGAGATTGAGTATGATTTGCAGGGATTGGGTTTTCACGAATTAGCATCCATGCTTAAGGAAATGATCCCTGAAATAAAGATTGAGGTGTGACTAAAGTACTAATAAATAGCTCCATCGGACAGGCTAAATCGTCGTTTTTTTGTGTATGTCGCAAGCTCCATTTCACACAAAAACCGCCATTTTGGCCTGCCGCTGATCATAGCGTTAGTGTTCAATAGGAGTCGTATGCCATATTTAATCGAAGAACATAAGCACAGATACGCTTCTTGGTCTGCCAGTCGAGCATCAAGTGTTAAAGGTTGTCGCTTTACTGTTTTGCAGGGAAAAATGTTGCTAGAGAAAATAGACATGCTTGCTTTAGTAAATGATCCCGACAAATTACCAACATCAAATAAAATGGATGAAAAGCATAACGAATGGCGGCTATCAATTATTTCCGAAGCAAAAAAATGGGCTTAGTATCTACTCATGGTTTAGCTGCAAAACTAATAAATATGTATTTAAAAACTATTTTTGTATGTGGGGGTTGCAATTACCCTACAAAATGTAGTATCTCTGCATCCTCCTATTGATGCTGTGTTATTAAAATCACTCAGAATGAATAATATTGGTGGCTATAAGGCAGAGTGGAAAAAAGCTGAAAAATCAAAATGGTCTAAGTTTTCATCAGAAGAATACGACACTGTTATAAAGCACACCAAAGAAGTTATGAATGAAGAACCTTTGTGGCTAATTGAAGAACACTGGCAGGGGTTTCAATAAAAAATGCTAACAAGTGCAACTTTAAATTTCCGCTGAGCAAGGCGTTGGACGAAGCCGCTATCGCGGCAGAAAAAATACCCCATTACCGATACACTACAAAGGTATTCAAAGATGAGTAGAGTTATTCTTGGTGGAATGCAAAAATAAAGACCTGACCCCAATGTCATTAAGTTAAGCGCAACCAATTGATTCACCTTGATCTTTTATAGGACGAATAATGTAATTTATTCTTCATTTTAGATTTTTTACGCTTATATGACCTTCCTTTTCGAATGGGT
>JALSLS010000319.1 GCA_026988195.1 Methylomonas sp. | reverse complement strand
CCTCATGGCCTCCTGGTACTTTAGTGGGGAAAGCCCAGGCCAGTTTTAATTTATTGACATTGCTTGTATTTATTTCATCTAAAGCGCTGTAACGCGTCCCTGCATAATCACCACCCCACATTGACCAGTCTGTTGATAAAGACGAGGCGGGGTGTCGGTTACTACAGCTCATTTGACTAATAGATAAAAGGGTAAGTAAAAATAGCTTGCGATAGGTTTTTATCATTTTAAGTATGCTCTTTTATGGTTTGAATACTTATAAACTAAAGTTTCCCAGTTTCAAAAATAACGGATCTATCTATGTATAAAGGTTTTTATTTTAGTAGAGGTTGAACTAATATATAGCATCCCCCATTTAAATGGTTTTTCTCTATACGTCACGGCGCTAATAATTGGGAAACTTCAACTAGATAAAGTTATACTATTATCACTTGAAAAATGATTTTTCTATATAGAAATGTTATTATTTATTTAATTAGCCCAACAGAAATTTTTATCTAATGTCGACTGACACTGAAGCCCCTATTTACACAAAATCAGCTTTAGAATTCAAAAGCTCTTCTTTTAGTTCGCCCGTTTTAGTTATTCACACAACAGAACTAAAACAAATAACGCATCAATTAAAAGAAAAGATAGCTCAAGCACCAGAATTCTTTAAAAACTCCCCCGTACTAATAGATCTTCAGCACTGTAATGATGATGAACATCCCATTGATTTAGGGCAACTAATAACAACTCTTCATGCAGAAAAATTATTTCCTATTGGGATTAGCTCGGCTAACGAAGATCAAAAGCTTATAGCAATAAAATATCACATTCCAGTGCAC
Organism: Methylomonas sp.; assembly: GCA_026988195.1. Classification (GTDB taxonomy): domain Bacteria; phylum Pseudomonadota; class Gammaproteobacteria; order Methylococcales; family Methylomonadaceae; genus QPIN01. The sequence continues at coordinate 11,869 of JALSLS010000319.1, read as the reverse complement.
ACTATCCGCGGCACTCATTCAGATATCAGTACAACAAAAAGTGTCTCAACCCAAAACAAGCCACAAGAAGGTACTGAAAAAACAAAGGATGGAACTATAAATGCCATCGAAAACATGTTGATTTCTCACCCAGTGAGATCGGGGCAACGTATTTATGCTAAAGGCGATTTAACCATACTCTCACATGTTAGTGCTGGCGCTGAAGTCATGGCGGAAGGTAACATACATGTCTATGGTGCTCTGCGTGGCAGAGCATTAGCGGGTGTACAAGGTAACCCTGAAAGTCGAATTTTTTGTTCAGCGTTACAGGCCGAACTAGTCTCTATTGCAGGTCACTATAAAACAAGTGAAGACCTTGATAAACTAGAGCAACACCAACCCACTCAAATTTCTTTACAAGACCAAGCATTAATCATTAATAACCTTTAAAGATTAAATAGCTGGCACCCCCCAATTATAGAGGACAAAAAATTGGCTAGAATTATTGTTGTAACTTCAGGTAAAGGCGGAGTTGGTAAAACTACCACTAGCGCAGCTATCGCCATGGGATTAGCTAAAAAAGGCCATAAAACAGCCGTTATTGATTTTGATGTAGGTCTTAGAAACCTAGACTTAATCATGGGCTGTGAACGCCGTGTTGTCTATGATTTTGTCAACGTTATTAATGGTGAAGCAACTTTACGCCAAGCATTAATTAAAGATAAACGCTGTAATCAACTTTTCATTTTACCTGCCTCGCAAACACGTGACAAAGATGCCTTAACCCAAGAAGGTGTAGGTAAAATTTTAGAGGAACTCTCTAAGGAATTTAAATACATCGTATGCGACTCTCCTGCAGGCATTGAACGTGGTGCCAATTTAGCCATGTATTTTGCTGATGATGCTTTTGTGGTAACTAACCCGGAAGTTTCTTCAGTACGCGATTCAGATCGTATGCTAGGGATTTTAGCCAGCAAATCACGTAGAGCAGAACAAGGAGAGGAAGCTATCAAGGAGTATTTGCTTCTTTCTCGCTACTCGCCTGAAAGAGTTAAGTTAGGCGAAATGCTCAGTGTTGAAGATGTTCAAGATATTCTATCTCTACACTTACTCGGTGTTATCCCTGAATCAAAATCAGTTTTAAATGCATCAAACTCTGGAATTCCTGTTATTTTAGATGAAGAAAGTAATGCAGGACAGTCATATTCAGATATTGTTGCCCGCTATTTAGGGGAAGATGTTCCACATCGCTTTATTGATGAGGAGAAAAAAGGCTTGTTTGGAAAATTATTTGGGAGAAAGTAATGAGCTTACTCGACTATTTTAGAGCATCAAAACCTAGCACTGCCTCTGTTGCAAAAGAGCGCTTACAAATCCTTGTTGCCCATGAGCGCTCATCGAGAAACCAGCCCTCTTATTTACCAAAACTCCAAGAAGAGTTACTTGCTGTTATTCGAAAATACGTTCACGTTGAACAAGATGCTATTTCAATGAACTTTGAGCAAGATGATAATCAAGAGGTTCTTGAGCTAAATATCATCCTTCCTGATGAAACCAATAACACTAACTAATTTTTAACTACTAAAGAGAAAGAGAAAGACTATGTCTGAAACTATCGGTGCCGCTGCTGGCAAAATATGGGAATACCTAGATAAAAATGGCGCAACTAGCGTTTCGAAAGTAACTAAAGAAACAGGAATCAGCAAAAATGATGCTCAAAGAGCCATCGGCTGGTTAGCCAAAGAAGGCAAACTAAACATTGAAATGGATAAGCGCACTGAATTATTATCATTAAAATAATTCAGGAGCTTTTAAAAATAAAAAAGGGGGTATCCTTGTAATTAAGGATACCCCCTTTTTTATGGCTATGTTTGCGTTAATAGTTGAAAATGTCCGTAACGCTCTACAGCAGCTCTTTTTATACTTAAAGAGACTAGGAGAGGTCAAAAAATTCAAATCAACTATTAACGCAAACATAGCCTTTTTTATTTCATCAACCGCTTAATCTATGACTGAACAGCGGTACTTAACTATACTGCCGAAATCAGCCGCTTTATACACCCTTTTTTTCCTAACAATTTTATAGGGTGTACCGACACAGGAGGCGCATCAACGGCTATTGATGCACTTCATTCCTCAGAACATCCTATGGGTTCTATTTATTTTGTAGCTAATAATCAGGGGAATAATATTTGCTTTTTAGGATAACAAAAACAAAACCATATAGCTCTGTTTTTCAATTGTATTGAGTTAATTGAAACGTTTGAAACGGGGTTACAAATCCCGTCTCACTTTGGTTACATCAACCACTTATAATCAGCACTTTAATTTATAGCAAGAAGACGGTTGCCAAGCCTAAGAAAGCCAAGAACCCAATACAATCTGTCACCGTTGTTAGTAACACTCCACCCGCTAAAGCTGGATCAATTCCCATTTTATCTAAAGTCATGGGAATACTTGCACCCGCCAATGCAGCACATACCAAGTTAATCACCATCGCCGCCCCCAGCAACAGACCTAAGTCCATACTCTGAAACCAGATACTCGCTATAGCCGCCACAATGATAGCCCATAAAACACCATTAACAACACCAACAGATAATTCTTTCAGCAATAGCTGTGTTGCATTTGAGTGGCTTACCTGCCTTAACGCCAACCCTCTAACAACTAGTGTCAATGTTTGACTTCCTGCAATTCCCCCCATACTAGCAACAATTGGCATTAATACAGCTAAGGCAACAATTTCTTGTAAAGTTGCTTCAAACAACCCTATAACCCATGAAGCTAAAAAGGCTGTAACCAAATTTACACCCAACCAAACCGCCCTACGTTTTGCACTGGTCATAACGGGTGCGAACATATCCTGCTCTTCATCCAGTCCAGCCATACTCATAATGGAGTGATCAGCTTCTTCCCGAATAATACCAACAACATCATCGATAGTTACCCGCCCCATAAGCTTTCCATTTTCACCAACAACAGGAGCTGAAAGCATTTGCCTTTGTTCAAACAACATTGCCACATCATGAGCAGGCATTAAATATGAAATACCTTTTCTTTTGCTATCCATAGCATCTTTAACTTTTGTTGAAGGGTCATTTGAAAGAAGATCCGATAACAACAACACTCCCAACAAATGGTCAGAACGATCTACAACAATTAAACTATCTGTTGATGCGGGCATATCGCCTCGTTTATGCAAATAACGCATAACAACTTCAAGGGTCACATCAGGCCTTATGGTCAAGACATCCAGCGACATAAGCCCACCAGCAGTATGTTCATCATAGTTAAGCGACGCTTCCAGTCGATTTCTTTCATGAACACCTATGGATTCCATAACTTCTGACAGTAATGGCTCAGGCAATACATGTAACAAGTCCACCATATCATCAGACTCAAGATTTTCTGTTGCCTTAATCAAATCCTTTCTATCGGTAACTTTTAGTAAACTCTGCCCTACTTCAGTATGCACTCTTACTAAAATCTCACCCATTACACTGGGAGGAATTACACTCCAAATCATAAGTCTCCGCTCAATATCTAGAGCTTCAAGAATATTAGCCGTTTCTGCTGGGTATAGAGAATGAACAAAATCCCTAATCTCAACCAGAGAGCCCTCTTCTAACAACTCAGAAGCTTGAACTAATAGACTTTCATTTTTTTCTTGGTTTAGAACTGATGATGGCATAGGTAAGGTAAGATTAAGAGGTAAAAGGGGTTAAGGTTTTTAGCAAATTGGCATGCTTCAATAGCATACTTTGAAAGATATGCTCTTAATAATATCATTATTCTCAACTTTTAATGTAACTCTCTATGGCGAACTATTACATTAAAATCACTTTCTTTAAAATATTTAACTAACATTTCAACTAAATAAACTGATCGGTGTTGTCCACCCGTACAGCCGATACCAACAGTTAAATAACTACGGTTATCTGTATCAAATCGAGACACCCATTTATCAAGAAATACACAAATATCATGAAATAATAAGCGCGCATCTTCTGAGTTATTTAAAAACTCAATAACAGGTTTATCTTTCCCAGTAAACCCTCGTAATGCAGTATCCCAATAGGGATTAGGCAAACAGCGCACATCAAACATAAAATCCACATCAAGAGGGACTCCATATTTAAACCCAAAAGATTGAAATTGTAATGACAAATGCTGTTCATGATCTTTTTCAACTTGATTTTTTACTAATTCTCGTAATTGCTGAACCGCTGTTCGGCTGGTATCTAATACTATATCAGCATATTTTAATACAGCTTTTAACACATCCTTTTCAATAGCCAATGCTTCTTTTAAAGCAACATTAGAATTAGTTAAAGGGTGCTTTCTTCGAGTTTCACTGTATCTTTTAAGCAAAACACTTTCTTCTGCCTGTAAAAATATTATTTCGCAATCAATTCCTTGCGCACGAATAACACTTAAAATATCTGAAAAAGATAATAAACCTTTACTCTGGTTTCTGGCATCAATACCTATCGCTGTTTTCTCATATGTCATGGGATCAGCAGGTATAACTTGACTGACAAAACCGGGAAGCAAAGTAATAGGCAAATTGTCAATACAATAATACCCGCTATCTTCCAAAGTATCTAAAACAATACTTTTACCTGAGCCTGAAAGTCCACTAACAATTATAAGTTTCATATTTTTTTCAAAAAAAGGGCGAAAGATCAAGTCTTTCGCCCTTAATAATTATCTATGACTTCCTGTCTTTTCTTTATGTTTGATAATTTGACGATCTAACTTATCAACCATAGCATCAATCGCTTGATACATATCAGCTTGTGTATCAACAGCAAATAATTTTGCTCCACTAATTTGCACTGTAGCTTCAGCTTTTTGCTCAAGCTTCTCTACTGTTAAAATAACATGCACATCAGTTACATTATCAAAATGACGCTTTAGTTTACTTATTTTTTCTTCTACATGGGTTCTTAATGAATCTGTAACATCTACATGATGACCCGTTACACTTACTTGCATGGAATAACTCCTTATTAAAAAACTTTCTATCAATCGTCATAAAAGACGTTTTCTTTGACTTGATGAAGGAATAGACATGGCTTCTCGATACTTAGCAACCGTTCGCCTCGCTACATTTATCCCTTTCTCTTTCAAAACATCTGACATTTTACTATCACTTAATGGTTTTGCCAGATTTTCATTTCCAACCATTTCTTTTATAATTGCTCTAATAGCGGTTGCAGAGCACTCTCCCCCACTCTCTGTTGAGACATGGCTGGAGAAAAAATATTTAAATTCTACTATACCATTAGGTGTATGCATATATTTCTGAGTTGTTACCCGCGAGATTGTTGACTCATGCAACTCCAACTCTTCTGCAATATGCCTTAATACCATGGGTTTCATAGCAATCGACCCATTTTCAAGAAAACCTGTTTGTTTTTCAACAATACTTTTAGCAACTCGCAACAAAGTATCATTTCGACTATGTAAGCTTTTTATAAACCAGCGGGCTTCCTGCAAATGCTCCTTCATGCTGGTATTTTCTTTACTATTATCAGCTCTTTTTATCATCCCCGAATAGGCAGCGTTAACTCGCAGTTTTGGTGCTATATCAGGGTTTAGCCCTACAAACCACTCCCCTTTTCGCTTTGAAACAAAAACATCAGGGACTATATATTCAGAATCCTCAGTTTCAATTTTTGCCCCAGGTTTTGGATCTAGTGTGCGAATCAACACAATCACTTCTGACAACTGAAATTCACTTAACCCAAGCTTACGCATTAGTTTTGCTTGATCTTGAGTTGCCAGCAAATCAAGGTGCCGTCGTACTAGCTCTATCGCTTCTTCTTTATAAGGGACTGTATCAGCTAATTGTTTTAACTGAATCAATAAACAATCACCTAAATTTTTTGCCGCAACACCAAGAGGATCAAAATTTTGCACCCTATGTAAAACAGCCTCAACCTCATCCAGCTCTACATCCTCTAACTGGGATTGTAAACTTTGATATATACTTTCAATTGACTCACTGATATAACCATCCATATTAATAGAGTCAATAATGGCTATAGCAATAGCTCTATCTGTCTCAGAAATAGAAAGTAAGTCTAACTGCTCTAACAAATGCCCATGTAAAGAGACTGGTTTACTTCGCTGTGCTTCAAAGTCGTTTATTTCTTGTGCCGCAAGCGTAGGCTGGGTATTTTCATAAACGTCATCCCAACTCGAATCAACAGGTAATTCATCTGGCATATCTGTTTGAGAGCCTTCGCTGTCAATATCTTCTTGAACTTTCTCTTTCTGTCCAGTCGTTTCAGCATTATCCTGAGTCGTTACAATTTCTTCATCAACCTCCAGCATCATATTTGATTCAAGTGCTTGCTGAATCTCTTGTTGTAAATCCAACGTTGATAGCTGTAATAGCTTGATCGCCTGCTGCAATTGAGGCGTCATAGTTAAACTTTGACCGATGCGTAGCTGTAACGATTGCTTCATTAAATAATTCTATCCAATTTTATTATCATAAATACACAAAGGGACCTTTCCAAAGAACGTGTATGAAATAACTTCCCGAAATTATAACGTAGGATTTTTGTTTCAGATGAAATGAGATCATTCTATCTGGAGCAAAAAGACAAGTTAGAAATCGGTAAGTTATTTCATGCACGTTCCCAAGTCACTTATAAACTAAAATTATCACCCAAATAAACCTTTCTGACCTGTTCATTTGCCACAATATCTGCGGTACTGCCTTCAGCAATAACTTTCCCTTCATTAAGTATATATGCTCTGTCACATATTTCCAGTGTTGCCCTCACTTTATGTTCAGTTATTAATACTCCAATGCCTCGTTGCTTTAGATGCGCAATGATTTTCTGCAAATCAATCACTGAAATAGGGTCTACTCCAGCAAAAGGCTCATCCAATAAAATAAACTGTGGATCCGTTGCTAAGGCACGTGCTATCTCTACTCTGCGCCGTTCTCCACCCGACAAACCTAAAGCGACTTGATCTCGCAAATGAGTAATACTAAACTCTTCTAATAAATCTTCAATTAATAGTTCAGCCTGACCTTTTGTTAAATCAGCACGAATTTGTATCACTGCTCGCAAGTTCTCCGCCACCGTTAGTTTACGGAAAACAGAAGGTTCCTGTGCTAAATAACCGATCCCGAGCCTTGCGCGGCTATGCATAGGAAAATGGGTGATATCCATATCATCTAGAAATATCTCCCCCTCATCCGCATTAACCAACCCCACTAGCATATAAAAGCTAGTTGTTTTACCGGCTCCATTGGGCCCAAGCAAACCAACAACCTCACCGCTATCAACATGGAGTGTTACCCCATCAACCACACAACGCTTATTATAGCTTTTGACTAAGTTTTTAGAAATGAGTCGGGTCATTCAGTAGCCTTTTTCTTTGGGTTCGCTTTAAACACTGAATGGACACGCTTAGAGTCTGAAGTTTTTTCTCCAGCCTGAATTAATGCATTTTTACTATCATAAACAATCAAGCGACTCGCTGAACGACTTGTTCCTTGAAAAACCACGGCCTCTTCAATCAAAATTAACTTACTTTTATCAGGGTAGTATTCTCCTGTTAAGCCCTGCCCTCGAATCTCTTCTTTACCTTTCCCTGGAAGTTGCCTAAATTTAGCAGGTTTACCTGTAAAAATCATCTTATCAATAGTGCCGTTTTTGACATAAACAACCAACTTATCTGATTTTATCCGCAAACTCCCTTGAGTCGTAACAACATTCCCCGTATAAATACTTGTTCCTGTTTTATCATTATAGCTCGCAGTATTCGAGTCAATATGAACAGGCTGCTCTGAATCACTTTCAAGCGCAAAACACCACGGGCTTACACTGATTAAAAAAGTGAAAAAAATAATCTTAATTAAATACATACCGGCCTTTAACCTTTGATAAAAACTTTATTTTAACGGGTTCCTTAAAAGTCATTTTCATACCCACACCCTGCGTTCTATTTTGAGCATCAATAACCTCTGCCCACTTATTTGTTTGAGCATAACTAGTTGATAATTTGACCTTCAACTCTGAAGTATTTAACAGAAAAGGTCTCATACTTTTAGTTCCAGCTCTACTCACAGATACTTTTCCCATTAGCTGCATATTGTCCTTATCCGCCTCAACAATAGCTCGCTCTGACTTTATAACCCAAGGAGGAATATCATCAGGATTATATAAAGTCATCACTGGATTATCTAAATGGATCGTGCCATCGTCGCTATAGTGGATCATTTTATCAGCCAGTAATTCATTTTTGAGTAAACCAGCAACATCCATTTCTTTTTTATAATATCCATTGCTAAAATAATCAGGGCTATGGTCTGTTACTTTTGCCTTAATAACAGCTTTAGGTTCAAAAAGATCGGCTAAAAACCAAGAACTTAGCATTAAAAAAGCTAAAACAAAATAAATTTTATACTGACTAAAAGTCATTGCATATAACTCTTTAACACACTATCAAAAGTACCTTGAGCCTTCATAACAAAATCACAGACTTCTCTTACAGCGCCTAACCCACCAGCTGTTTTGGTACACCAGTCAGCATACTCTTTAACAGACTCATTTGCATCATTAACAGCGATAGACAAACCAGCTCGCACCATCAGCGGTAAATCAAGTAAATCATCCCCCATATGCGCTGCCTGCTCTGGTTTAATAGCCATTGCCTGTATTATTTCATTAAAGGCAGCAACCTTGTTCTCATGCCCTTGATAAACATACTCAACCCCTAAAGCTTTCATCCTCAAAGCAACTGACTGTGATTTACGTCCAGAAATCACTGCTACCTCGACCCCTGTTTGGCGTAAAAGTTTAATTCCATGTCCATCACGCGCATGAAAACTTTTATATTCATTCCCATTGGCGTCAAAAAATAAACGCCCATCAGTCAACACCCCATCAACATCCAGAATGAGTAATTTTAATTGCTTAGCTTTTTGGGTTATTTGTTCCACTTTTCACCTTTGAATGATAGTTAAACTATTCCTGCACGCACCAAGTCATGCATATTTAACGCTCCAGCCAACTTATTATGCTTATCAACAACTAATAAAGCGTTAATCTTGTTTTCTTGCATAATATTCATTGCTTCTGCGGCCAATATATCAGCGCTTATAACCGTACAAGACGGTGTCATCACTGTTGATATTTGTGTATGTTGCACATCTGAACTATTAGACAACATGCGCCTTAAATCACCATCAGTAAAAACGCCAATCACTTTATTTTCCTGATCAACAATCGCAGTCATGCCTAATTTTTTTTCTGTCATCTCTAATAAGGCATCAGACACTAATGCAGTTTCTATAACAGCTGGAACTTCAGCTCCCAAATGCATAATATCACTTACCAAGAGCAACAAGCGCTTACCTAAGCTTCCTCCTGGGTGTGATAATGCAAAATCATCCCTAGAAAAACCTTTGCTTTCCAATAAAGAAACAGCCAAAGCATCTCCCATCACTAGTGCTGCTGTCGTGCTGGCAGTAGGAGCCAAACCTAAAGGACAAGCCTCTTGCTTAACCGAAACATTTAAATGAACGGTAGCAAATGTTGCCAAAGATGATGCAGGGTTGCCAGTCATCGCAATAAAGGGAACATCTATACGTTTAATGATAGGTAAAATAGTCAGCACTTCTCCCGTCTCGCCTGAATTAGACAAGGCCAGTACAACATCTTGCTGAGTAATCATCCCTAAATCACCGTGACTCGCCTCACCTGGATGTACAAAAAAAGCAGGCGTTCCTGTACTGGCTAAAGTAGCCGCAATTTTTCCAGCAATATGTCCTGATTTACCCATACCAGTGACGACAACTCGACCTTTACAATTGAGCATTAAATGACAAGCTTGTACAAAGTCATCATCAATTCGACTAGCTAAAGCAGCAACAGCCTCTGTTTCTGTCTTAATAACCGCTAAAGCTAATTTTTTTAAATTTTGATCATGTAAATTACTCATGATTAAGCAATTGCACTCTGATAGACCACCCACTGATAAACAAAATAAGCAAGTAATAACCCCGCCCCTTCTAGGCGATTAATGTGACCCGACTTGCGTAAACCATAGCCTAAAATAAATAAAACAGCTGTCAAAGCCAGTAAAACAGGAAAATCGCGTGAGACAACACTTTCTGCAACAGGACCAGGAGCAATAAGTCCTGGTAATGAATAAACTGCCAAAAGGTTATACATATTAGAACCAATAATATTCCCTACTGCCAAGTCATCTTCTTTCTTTAATACGCTGGTAATAGATGCTGCCAACTCTGGTAGACTTGTGCCCAAAGCGACAATTGTCAAACCAATCACTAAATCACTCACACCAAACGACACCGCAATATTAACAGCAGCCCAAACCAATAACCGAGAACTGGCTAATAACCCTATAAGACCTAGAACAAAAAACAACCACGCTTTACCTTCAGAAACATCTTCTGGAATTTCAGCAATGACCCCTTCTTCCAGTGCATCATTCAACTCTATTTTTCGGCTATCTTTTTTAGCTGAGCGAACCAACCAGACTAAAAAGGTAACGAGCATCAACAACATTAAAATACCGTCGACCTCACCCAGACCATCAAACACCATAAAATAGCAAATCAAACTGACCGCCATTAAAATGGGAAGCTCCCGCTTTAGTAAAGTTGAATTAAAAGCTAAAGGGGAAACCAGTGCTGTAAAGCCTAAAATCAGCCCTATATTAGCAATATTAGACCCCAAGGCATTACCCACAGCCAACCCAGCATTACCTTGCCATGATGCAATTGCAGAAACCAAAATTTCGGGTGCTGATGTTCCTAAGCCAACAATGGTTAGCCCAATTAATAAAGGTGAAACACCAAATTTTTTTGCAATAGTGACAGTACCAGTAATAAATTTATCGGCAGCAACAACCAAGACAACCAACCCAACAACTAAAGCAACAAGATTGAGAAACATAAATATTCTTTGTGATGTATGTAATTGCCTATTATGCCATTTTACAACTACAGCACCAAAGGCCTTTTATTTCTTATTTAATTAAAATGGAAGTAAACAGAGCAGGGATAACAATTACCCCATGGGTTATGAAGAATTTTCTTTTATATTGGCACCCAAATGGATAGACATATAAAGTGTTTCTCTAATATTAGGAATATCTGACTACAGAGACTAAGGCAACTGGCAATAAATAACCCACCCAGATTGTGCAGATTTATTGTTTCTGATCAAACCATCTCAAGAGGCGCGAAGCACATGGATGTGCAAGTGTCGCTTGAAGCAGGATACTGGTTGCCTAATACCCCCCAGTTAAATTTATTTGCAATATAGAGAGCCTCTGAAAAAATTAATAAATGTGAAAGAGATTCTTAGCCAGATACGCTAAAAAAGAAAAATTCACTCATAAATGATCAAGCAGGAAGCCTAAAAAATATAAAAGAATAAATAAATTAGTGAGTTGCGCAGTAACTTCTTATTATCCACAGACAAATATTAAAAAGTTACTTTACAATATATTTTATGAACTCGCCTAAACTGCTAGCGATAAATGAAGAAGAGCACAGACCACTAGGAGCCTGTCCTATTGGAAATAGCTTACTTGGCAACACGATCTGTTTGATATGTTAGAGCAAGAAACACCCAATTTAAAGGTGAAACTACAAAGCCAAAAATTAAACCAAGTTCAATGGGTAAATACGGGGGGGGGAAATGGCTATTACACGCACATTAGCAATGATTTTTTGCCTAGTTTAGCAGTACAGATACTCTGCTTGTATTTTCAAACACTTAACAATAAAAATATTGTTGCTGCTTCCAAAATATTTAAAGGTTGATTTCTAACATCCCCTTTTCAACTATAAAATCTTCTATACTAGAAAGCCCTTCACCTGTTTTTA
>JALSLS010000318.1 GCA_026988195.1 Methylomonas sp. | reverse complement strand
TAATTATGTTGATAAGCATAGGATAGATGTAGTTATTAGCAAACTAAGACGACTCCCAGTATGGTTTTGTAGTATTGATGTAACAAAAAGTAAGCAAGGTTTTAACCATAGTTTATGGATAAAAGTAATTATAGGATGTGTCGAAGCAGGAGACGCACCGATGGCTGTTGACGTGCTTCGTTCCTCAGTACACCCTATAGGTTGTATTTATTTTGTAGTTAATAATCAGCTCTAATTTTTGATTAGCTAAGCTGTAATGAGTTAATTACCCTATAAAATTTAACTTAAATATTTTAATTTTAGTGAATGGCTGGTAGATTGGTTGGAAACTATTAACCTTTACATTTCTAATGAAACTATTTTATTTTCTAAAATATTTGACTATTGATCCTGTTAATTTGAGTGTTAAATTTAAAATACTCTCTCTTCTTGCCTGTTTTTGTTCAATATTTTTTATTGCCTTAATCACCAAAATTGTTTCCCCATGGCCGGAGTACCCGATGATTGTTGCTTCTATAGGAGCTTCTGCAATCATTGTTTTTTTTATACCGAGTAGTCCTTTAGCCCAACCTTGGCCAATAATTGGAGGGCAGCTAATTTCAGCAACAGTAGGAGTAGCTTGTGCCATTAATATTCCTGAAACAGCAACAGCCGCTGCAACAGCCGTTGGAGGGTCTGTGTTTTTAATGCTGGTATTCCGGTGCCTACACCCACCCGCTGCCGCAACAAGCCTAACACCAATAATGGCAGGGGCACCAATAATGACTTTGGGGTATAGTTTTGTTATAGTCCCTGTTGCTATCAATGTCTTCACTTTATTATTTTTAGCGGTTTTTATAAATCGATGGGTAATGAAGCTTAACTACCCCAGTGGTTTACCCGAAAAAAAAACAATTAATCAACGTCACTCCATAGTTGAACCCTCCCATCAAATTGGTTTTTCTGAGCAAGATATAGTGCTTGCTCTAGAAAAAAATGATGTGTTTATTGATATGACCCATTCACAATTAAGTCAATTACTGACCCAAGTTGAAATGAATTCTTTTAAGCGTATTAAAGGCACTCTGTCTTGTGCAGATATTATGATTAAGGATGTCATAACGGTTGAGTTTGGTACAGAAGTTGAAGATGCCTGGGAAATCATGCGCAAACATCAACTTAAAGCAATGCCAGTTATTGATAGTGCCAAAAGGGTGATAGGGATAATTACTTGGAATGATTTTTTTAAATGTATCGATTTAAATGCATACGATAGTTTTCAGAAAAAATTTCGATACTTTATACAGCGTACAGCTGATGTGACGGCTACAAAACCAGAAGCTGTGGGCTTAATTATGACGACTACAGTTATTAGCTTAGTTGAAACAACCCATATTTCTGACCTTATCCCTCTTATGTCATCTAAAGGGATAAGGCAAATTCCTATTATAAATTCAGAACAACGACTTATTGGAATGGTTTATCAGGCTAATCTTATTGCTGCACTTTATAATGAGCAATTGGCTCATAAAGTTTAAATAGAGCGGTTATATACGGCCTATCATTTCACCTAACTGAACTTGTTTACCGGCTACAAATTCACTTTCCCATTTTACTTTATCTTTCCCGAATAAAACGATAATAGTAGATCCCATATTGAAGCGCCCCATCTCTTTACCCTTATCAATAACAGGTGCATCGTCTTGATATTTCCAAGAGCGAACAGATTCAATAGAGGGTGGTGTTACCACACCATGCCAAGTGGTTTCAATACTAGAAACAAAAATAGCCCCGACTAAAATTAAGGCCATAGGCCCCAGCTCTGTATCAAATAAACAGGCAACACGTTCATTTCTAGCAAACAGGCCTGGCACTGAATTTACGGTTGCCCCATTAACACTAAATAAGCGACCTGGAATATGGATCATTTCAGTTAAAGTACCTTTAATCGGCATGTGTAAACGATGGTAGTCTTTAGGGGAAAGGTAAATGGTAGTAAAACTCCCGTTTTCGAAGGGTTCAGCTACCTTTGGGTCTCCGCCTAATAAATCAAGTGCCGTAAATGATTTACCTTTGGCTTGAAATATATCACCTTGTTTTATCAAGCCAGCCTGACTTACAGCACCATCTGCCGGACAAGCAATTGCATTAGCAATAGAAGTAATAGGCCTTGCACCTTGTTTAAGTTCACGGGTAAAAAAATGATTGAAGCTTGCGAAATTATTAATGTTTTGTTCTTTGGCTTCTGACATATTGATGCCATAAAACTTAATAATTTGACTAATCATTAAGTTTTTCCAAACTTTAATTTCAGAATGAGTGAATTTTGCCATCACTTTAGATAGAAAGTGGTGAGGTAGTATATATTGTGGTAATGTCGTTAATGCTTCTTTTATGGTCATTTTTTATTACAATTTTATGTATAGTTGCTTGTTTTAAAAGAAATTAAAGTTATGTTTTATTTAAGTTCAGAACAGGTAAAGTGGGAGAATTTGGTTGTGCTGTAAGAAATTAGGCAACTCGCAATAAAAAAACTACCTTTATCGTTCCCTCGCTCCTGCGTGGGAATGCAGCTTGTGACGCTCCAGCGTCTCGGAACACAGGAGCGTTCAGTCATGAATTCCCACGCAGAACTTGGGAAGTATTTGGGTAATTTATTTATTTCCAGCGCCTTTATGTTTGTCTAAAAATGCAGAATAAAAAGGTTTTTTTATTCTATTTTAGATTAAAGTTTAAAAAAACCCCGAAAACCAGTCGAATATATTTATAATACACAGCTGTTAAAAAATATAAGGGATATTCTATCAGTAATGAAACTGGATAAAATTAAACTTTCCGGATTTAAATCCTTTGCCGATCAAACCACGATTACCATTAAAGGTAATTTGACCGCGGTCGTTGGGCCAAATGGTTGTGGTAAGTCAAATGTGATTGATGCTGTACGTTGGGTTATGGGAGAAAGTTCTGCCAAACACTTGCGTGGTGGCAATATGGCCGATGTAATCTTTAACGGTTCATCCGGTAGAAAACCAGTAAGTACGGCTTCAGTGGAACTTATTTTTGATAACAGTGAAGGCAAGGCGGGTGGTGAATATTCTCAATACACCAGTATATCTATCAGGAGACAGGTTAGTAGGGACGGACAGTCTCAATATGCCCTTAATGGGTCAAAGTGTCGTCGTAAAGATATTACTGATTTGTTTTTAGGAACAGGGTTAGGTGCTAGAAGTTACGCTATTATTGAACAGGGCACAATCTCCAGAATGGTGGAGTCAAAACCTGATGAATTACGTGTTCATATTGAAGAAGCAGCTGGAATTTCTAAATATAAAGAACGCCGGCATGAAACTGAAACAAGAATGAGGCATACAAGGGAAAACCTTGAGCGCTTGGATGACTTGCGTGAAGAAGTGGAAAACCAGCTGTCTAATTTAAAAAAACAATCTGAAAAAGCAGAAAAATTCACTGATTTAAAAAAACAAGAACGCCAATATAAAAAAGAGTTACTAGCTCTACGCTGGAATAGCTATCATCAAACATCACAGCAGTTAGAAGATAATTTACAGAAAATTGCGACTGAGCATAATCGCTTATTTGTGTTATTACGCGAAACTGATAAGTCTATTGATAGTCAGCGTATTGAACAAAAAAAACAGCAGCAACTATTAGATTCTGCACAAGCGGAATATTATCATGTGGTTGCTGAAGTAAGTCGTCTTCAGCAAACGATTAAGCATAATGAAAGCAGTCATGAAGAGACTGTGATTGAAATAAACCGACTAACTCAACAAGCATCGCAAGCTAATAATGAATATGAGCTTGATATGCAGCAATTGGAAGAGATTAAAGAAAGCTTACTAGAAGCTGAAGAAAGCTATATTATTGCCTCAAAATATGCCGAAGAGAGCTTAGCTAGGCAACGAGAATCACAACAATCAAAAGAGGCTTGGCAGCAGCAATGGGAAAGTTATTTAACAGAAAGTTCTAAATATAAAGAGCAGGCCGAGGTTCAACGGGTAAAGCTTACTCATCTTTCTAGCCAGTCTCAACAGTTACAACAACGTTTAGATAAATTACAAAAGGAGCATAATGAATTATCTAGCACAGACTTACTCGCTGAAATTGAATCCTTAGACAGTAGTATTGAGTTAATTGAAACAGATAGAGAAGACCTTCAGTTACAACTTGAAACTGTTTATAGTTTAATTATTGAGCAACGTCAGAAAGTTAAAGCGTTGCATAATCAACTTCACCAAGATCGTTCAGAACAGCATAAAGTCAATGGGAAAATCACATCCTTAGAGCTGTTACAACAACATGCGATGGGGAAAGATAAAAAACAACTACAGCATTGGTTAGAAAAAAATGAGTTAGTCAATAAACAGCGGTTAGCGGAATCCTTAGAAGTAGATGATGGCTGGGAAAATGCTGTTGAGGTCGTTTTAGGAAGTTATCTTGAAGCTATTTGCGTAGACAGTACAGAGCAGCTTATACAAAGTTTACAGTTGATCTCTGAACAGTCTATTATTTTATTTGAAACCGAAACTACAGCCGATTCACCAACTGGGCAAAAGTCTAGTCTAATGGACAAAGTTAAATCGCCCTGGAATTTAGCTAGCTTATTGACGGGGATCTATTGCGCAGAGAATCTTGAACAAGCAAAACAGCAAAGTAAACAACTGCTTGATTATGAATCTATAATCACAAAGTCTGGTGATTGGATTGGGCCTAACTGGATTAAAATTTCAGGAAATACGGATAGTAAAAAGGGGGTTTTACAGCGAGAAAAAGACCTTCGTGATTTAAAACAAAGACAAGCAGATTTGCAACTCAGTATTGAAGATAATGAAACTTTTTTAGAAGAAACTGAGTTAGCCTTAAAAATAGCTGAAACCAATCGAGAAGACCTTCAACAAAGAGATAAAGTGTTAGGCTCTGAATATTCAGCAAAAAGTTCACAGTTTAGTGCATACTCAGCTAAGCAAGAACAGCAACAACAACGGTTAAACCAGGTTAGTCTTGATATTGAAGATGTCACTGCAGATATAACAGGTATTGCTGAAGCAGAAAATGAAGCGACAGAGTTAGGTCTTGTTTCTGAACAAAAGCTAGAGCAATTAGCCGAGAAAAAAGATAGCTTAGAAAGTCAGAATCAACAGTTACAGAGCTTACAATATAATAATGATTTAACGGTTAATGAAACGCAAAAAAATGTACATAGCTTACAAGGTAAAATTGATTCACTGAAAGCATCAGAGATATTGACCACTAAACAAATTGAACGATTGCAAATACAAAACCAACAAAGTGCTGACCGTATCGTTGAATTAGAAAATAAACTAAACTTTACTTTAATGCCACTGGATGATGAAAAGTTACAATTAGAAAGTTTTATTGAGAATAAAGAAACTTTAGAAAACAAATTGCAGCAACAACGTGTTGCTCAGCGAGAAACTGAAGCTCTCATTACTCAATTAGCAGAACAGCATACCCACACCCAACGAGCCATGGAGCAGCAGAAAGAATCGTTGGATAAGGTTAGGTTTGAACAACAAGATAGTAACGTTAGGCAACAAACAATTACCGAACAGTTAAACGAAATAGATGCCGACCCTGAGGTGATTTTACAACAATTAGCGGTTGATGCTGAAGAGCAGGAATGGAAACATAGGCTTGAAAATTTTACTAAACAAATTGATAGGCTAGGGTCTATTAATCTAACGGCTATAGAAGAATATAAGTCGCAAGCAGAGCGAATGAACTTCTTAAATGAGCAGCATGATGATTTAATAGAGGCATTGACTACTTTAGATGAAGCTATTAATAAAATTGATAATGAAAGTCGAAGGCGGTTTAAAGAAACTTTTGATAAAATCAACCTTGGCTTACAACAAAAATTCCCTAAACTTTTTGGGGGAGGGCAAGCCTATTTAGAATTAACGGATGCTGATTTGTTAGAAGCTGGAGTTAATATTATTGCTCGTCCGCCGGGTAAAAGAAATAGCTCAATTCATTTGCTGTCTGGTGGAGAAAAAGCATTGACCGCTGTCGCCTTGGTTTTTTCAATATTTGACTTAAACCCTGCGCCTTTTTGCTTGCTTGATGAAGTTGATGCACCTTTGGATGATGCTAATGTGGTCAGATTTTCACAAATGGTGGAAGAAATGTCAGCAACAGTACAGTTTTTATACATTTCACATAATAAAGTAACCATGGAAATTGCAAAACAATTAACTGGTGTTACTATGAAAGAACCAGGTGTTTCACGCATGGTTTCCGTAAATATTGAAGACGCAGTAGAGATGGCAGAAATTTAATGGATAAAGATTTATTAAGAATAGTAATTATTGTAATGGGTGCTACCTGTATTTTAGGTATTATTTTGTGGAGCATTTTCAAAAACAAAAAAAGTCGCAGTGGAATTAGCTTTGTTGATAAAGGGAATCCATTAGATAATATTGATAAATCATTGATACTCAATACCGATAATGATGATTTTGATATTGTTCCTATCGGATCTGCTGTTGATGATTTTTCCCCAGATACAGACCCTATTTCTGTTGCCAGTCAAATAGATGTTGAAAATGAGACAGGTCAACAGCCAGAAGAAATGCCTACAGCAACAGAGAAAACATCAGAACTGCCCAGTATTATTCAATTTAGTATTATTGCAAGCTCGGAACAAGGTTTTAATGGGCAGGTCTTAGCTGATACATTTCATCGTGTGGGGCTGGAATATGGCAGTATGAAAATCTTTGAACGTTTAGATGATAAACGTAGAGTTGATTATGCCGTAGCCAGTATGGTAGAACCGGGTACCTTTCCTGAAATAGAACTTGAGCTTTTTAATTCGCCTGGTATTGTTTTTTTTATTCAACCAACTGAACTAGACAACCCTCTGGCTATTTTTGATGATTTTATTCAAACCATTAATTGGCTGGCCAATGAGTTGGGTGGTCAGATATTAGACCATCAGAGACAAGCTCTGACCAATGAGACTATTCAAGCTTTTCGGGAAAAACTACTTTAAGGTAGCGCGTAATAAAAAAACCGCCCGTCCATCGTTTCCTTGTTCCAGTGTCATGGAATATCAGAGCAAGCAAACTATTTTAGTCATTTTTTTATTGCCAAGTAACGTCAGCTTGTGAGTAGATAATGATGATGTAGGAGCGTCCGCCCTTGGAACTAAGATAATTGCAAGTTTCAGAGAAAAGAGTATTATTTTAATCGCGCCGAGGGCGGACGCTCCTACGAAACATTTTTCACTAAAGATGCAAATTGATGTATTTCCAAAGGAACTGCTATAGCTCTAAACTAAGGAGCCTTAAAAGAATGAGCTTCCTCACTGCCACTAAGGAAATAAGTAGGATGTGCTGACGATAGGAAGCGCATCGCTTGCTTAACTTAAGGTACTTACTTTTTTCCCTTAAGGGAGATGCCTTACAGCTAAATTATAATGCTTGGGTAGAATCATTCTTATAATATTCCTAATAGAACGAGAGTAACTTGGAATTGCCAGTGATTAATCAACAGTCAACTTTTAATATTTTAGAGACACTAGGCGAAAGTATGCATGCAAATGTATACAAAGCATCAGTAAATGGAGACAGTAGTCAACTTGTTGTTGTCAAAAAAATAAAGGCTCAATTTTGTAATACAGATTTAGTTAATTATTTACAACAACAGATTGATCAACTTAATGAACTGGCACTTCCAGAGTTACTCGTTCCCACTGTTCACCTACCCAATTCAGAAACTATTTACTTAGTCCAGCCTTGGTATCCATGTTTTACATTGAGGCAATGGATTCAACAACGAAAAGATATTAGTTTTGTTGAGGTGTTAAAAGTGGTCATTGCTATTGCTGAACAATTAGAACAACGGCATAGAGCAGGGCATATCCATAAAAGCATCAAACCCAGTAATATTTTGCTTGATATGAATAGTTTGCAGGTTAATTTGATTGATGATGTCAGAATACTGGATATCAATCAAATGAGTCATTTTATCTACCAAGATAGTTTTCGAGCTGACACATTACCTTATTTGTCTCCTGAACAAACAGGACGAATTAAACATACCATAAATTATTCGACAGATTTATATTCTTTAGGGATGGTTTTGTTTGAATGTTTAACAGGCTCCCCGCCATTTTTATTTTCTGATCCTATCGCCATTATTCATTCACATTTGGCAGAAATTCCTCCAGTAGTACAATCCATTAATTTAGATACTCCTGAGATATTAGGAAAAATAACAGCAGAATTACTCGAAAAAGCACCTGAAAAAAGGTATCAGACAGCAATAGGCTTGGCTTATGATTTAAAACAATGTTTGCATGATTGGGAAGAGCATAGACATATAGCTCGATTTACCCTAAAACAACAAGATTTTAGTAACCGTATTACTATTCCTTCCTTAATGGTGGGGCGAGACGTAGAAAAAAAACTGTTATTAGAAGGGTACCAAAGAACCTGTACTGGCTTGTTTTATTCAGCCCTTATTTCGGGTTTATCTGGGATAGGAAAAACCCGCTTAATACAAGAATTACAATTACCTATTGTTCAGAACAAAGGTTATTTTACCTCAGGAAAATTTGACCAGTTTAAAAAGCATATTCCCTACAGTACTTTAATTCAGGCACTTACCAAGCTAGTTAGAATCTTTTTAACAGAAGATAAGCAACGGGTTGAATACTGGCAGCAAAGAATCAGTAGCCAGCTGGGTGAGCATGGTAAATTAATGACCGATTTAGTTCCTGAGTTAGAACTGATTATTGGTCAACAGGCCGAAGTTACTAAATTACCCCCGATTGAAGCACGTAATAGATTCAATGACGTTGCCGGTAAGTTTATTGCCTGCTTGGCCAGTAAAGAACACCCACTTACTTTATTTATTGATGATTTACAATGGTGTGATGGTGCGACATTTGAGTTATTACAACGTGTATTTGATAATGCTTTAGATTACCCTTATTTATATTTGATTGGCGCTTATAGACACAATGAAGTCGATAATACCCACAGGTTGAGCTATTTAATTTCAAGAATAAAAAAAATGAATAGACCTTTAGTTGAAATTAGACTGAAGGCATTACAGTCATCTGATGTTAATCAGATGACTGCGTACATTTTAAATACATACCCAACACGTACAACACAGTTATCCAATATCATTTACCACACATCCTCAGGCAACCCTTTGTTTGTTAATGAAAGTTTACGTTGGCTTTATAGCTATAAGCACTTACATTTAACGGATGATGGAGCGTGGGAATGGGATAACGAGCAACTTCGACATACTAACATTCCAGAAACTGCACTAGATTTATTTAAAGATAAAGTAGCAAAACAAAGCCGTGAAATTCGTGAGTTATTAAGTATTTCTGCTTGCTTAGGGGCTAGTTTTGAGGCAAAAGAACTCGCTTTAGTAGTAGGGATGGAGTTGCCAGCCTTGTTTCAAGCATTAAGTGACGCTTTTGCTGATAATATTTTAATGCGTGAACACGATCATATTTTCTTTTTTCATGATCAAGTACAAGCTGCTGCTGAAAGCTTTCTAGATGATTTAAGCAAACAAAAAGTGCATAAAAAAATTGCTTTAGCTTTTATTAATGCTATTCCTGAGCAAATACAAATTGAACAACTGACTAATTTATTTTCTATTGTTGAGCATTTATTACTAGGGCGGGAAGCCAATCAAACGGATAGCTCAAAAAAGCAAGAAGCTATCTTTAATTATCATGCAGGTAAAGCAGCAATGAAAGCTTTAGCAATGGATAATGCAAATTTCTTTTTTCGTCAAAGTTTACAGTTATTTTCAAATCAGTCATGGGAAGAGGATTATGATTTTTTATTCTCTTTACATAAGTATTTAGCACGAACCGAAATGGCTTTAGGTAATCAGCCTGCATCAGAAAAAATCCTAAAAACATTAATTAAAGAATCTAAAAATGATCTAGATAGAATTGATTGTTTATATGAACAAACAACCGGACTGTCTTCAATGGGGAAATTTAAACAGGCGATTGAGGTAGGCAATCAAGGACTTAAATTTTTTAACCGTCAAATTCCTGAAGATGATAATTTAGCATTAGATAGATCAGCAGATATTATTAAACAAATTCATGGTGCTAATAATAATGTCTGGCAACAAATACTTGGTATTGAACCGACTGGTGATAGAGAAACAAAGATTGAGACGGGTATTTATAGTGAATTAATTCCTGATTACTACCTTGCTGGAATGGTTCCACAATTGTATTTAGCCGCTATACAATCAACTCAAAACTGTTTGGCGGGTGGTGTTGATGAAACTGTTATTTATGGTTTTTCAATGGTTGGGTTGTATTTGCAACGAAAAGGGCAGTATGAAATGTCCTTTAATTATGAAGATTTAGGCTTAGCTTTGTCTGATCGATACCCTGATACTTTTGGAGCCACTAAAGGAATTAACGGTATTTTATGGACTAATATGCATAATCGGCGTAATTCTGAGTTTATTATTGAACAATGCCAAAAAAATATTCATAGAGGTAAAAATTGCGGTGATTTATATAATGCAGGCTTATCTTATGGGCCATACATCTGGCACTTAATTAACCAAGGGCGAGACCTAAATCAGATAAAGGTTGTTACTGAAGAGTGTTGTCATTTTTCAGAAAAATTTAATTTATCACTTTCTTTAGGTCTAGCTCAAAGTGCAATAGCAGGCTGGTCTGATTTAATGCTGACCGGTAAGCAGAATTTTAACCAAGAACAAATGCAACAAAAACTACAGCTTTGGGAGCATGATAAACATGTGGTTTCTATAGGGGGGTATTACACACTTAAAGGTATCAGCCATTATTATTTAGGACATTATAATATTGCTGAGCAAGCTCTTTCAAAAGCAAGACCCTATTTAAGAGGCTTAAGTGACAATATACTGAATAGACTTTGGTATGTTTTTTGGTTTGTTAACGCTTTAAGATTACATAAAAACAGTACGGATGAACAGACTTCAGAACTAAAGAACTGTTTAAAACACGTTAAAACTTGGTCGAATTTAGGGCCTATCTTAAAACCTTATTATTTATTAATGAAGTTAGAAAGTAGTATTCACCAAGGTGATTTTAGCAATTTTAGGCGTTATGCATTTGATGCGATTGATTTAGCAGTTAATAACAAATTTACCCTGTTAGAAGCTTATATTAACGAAAGGCTTGGACAAGTCTGTATTGAGCAACACCACCAGCACGCAAATTATTTTCTGACTAGGGCTGTTTCACTTTATCGGTCATGTTCTGCTCATGTTAAAGAAAAACAATTATGTGAATTGTTTTCTTTGTCACCTAGTAAAAAACAAGCCGTAACAGATCAACCCTTATCAGAAATATTAGATGTTAACTACCTATTAGAAGCCACGCGAAGTATTACCCAGCAATTAGACTTCAATGCTTTACTTAGCACCATATTACAATCGGTCATGGAGCGGTTAGGGGCTAAAACAGCGTACTTATTAACAGTATATAAGCAACAATTAGAAGTTGTGGCACGGGGTGAAAAACATGACTTTGTTGGTGTAGAAATTAAAACTAAAGAAGAAATATCGACCGAAAATTTAAGCATGGCGATTGCAAATTATGTTTTCAGAACCTCTGAAATGTTGGTTATTAATAATGCAAGTGATGATAGTGACTTTAGTACGGATAGTACCGTACAAACACAGCATTTGAAGTCTATACTTTGTATACCTTTAGTCTTAAAGCAAGAAGTTCTTGGCGTTTTGTATTTAGAAAATAAGTTAATGTCTGCTGTTTTTACCCGAGAACAGGTTGAATTAACCAAATTACTAACAGCACAAGCGGCTGTTGCCTTACAAAATACAAAGTTAATTAAGGATATGCAACAAAATCAAAGAGAAATAGAATCCTTAAATATTAACCTTGAACAAAGAGTGGGTGAAAGAACTGCAGAGTTAAATCAAGTCAATGAAGAGCTTAATAACTTTGCTTATGTTGTCTCCCATGATTTAAAAGCACCATTACGAGCAATAAATCAGTTATCTGGATGGATTTCTGAGGATTATGCCTCATTATTTGATGATGAAGGCAGGGAACAAATGGATTTAATTAGCGGTCGAGCAAAAAGGATGCATGAGATGATCGATGGAATCTTACAATACTCCCGAATTGGCAGAGTAAAGGAGGATGTTGAGGATGTCGATTTACTGACTTTAATTGAAGATGTTATTCACTTGATTGCCCCTCCAAAAAATATAAAAATAAATGTTATTAGCTCATTTCCAGTGATAAAAGGAGAGCGCTTTAGGTTTCATCAGGTTTTTCAAAACTTACTTGATAATGCCATTAAATATAATGATAAGGAGCTAGGGCTTATTGAAATTAGCTGTAGTGACAAGGACATCGCTTGGCAAATATCAATAAAGGATAATGGTCCTGGTATTGCAAAAAAATATCAAGAAAAAATATTTCAACTATTTCAAACCTTAAAACCTAAGGATCAGTCCGAAAGTACCGGGGTAGGGTTAAGTTTAATTGAAAAAACTGTTAAACAATGGGGAGGAGAAATCTGGATTGAGTCAGAAGAAGGTGCAGGGAGTATTTTTATTTTTACCATACCTAAGGAACGAGGATTCAATAATACCCAAGTCTGACTTGTCTTTTTGCTCCATAGGCATGCTAGAAAAACAGTTACGTAGCCCGCTATGCGCCTGTTTT
>JALSLS010000317.1 GCA_026988195.1 Methylomonas sp. | reverse complement strand
TGATACCGAATGTTTTAGCGCAAAAATTTCCTCAATCAACAAAGAAGATGTGCAATGCCATCTCTACCCAGAATCTTACCGTCCTAAGGACACCGTCGTTGACCAATTAAAATTTTCACTAAAATATGAGTCATTGAATCTTAGCTGCTTATCAGGCTTATTCAAGAAACCTAATATTGATAAAGAGATTGAGAAAGCTTTAGTTTTAAGTCCAAATAGTAAATACAACAGACTGATGGGCTTTTATTATGAGTTTTTAACAAAAAAATCACTCCAAACACAAAAGTTGCTTACAGGTAATTATGTCGATGCTGTTAATAAAAACAACTATTATGTTGCACCCAGTATAAAAGAAAAAAAGTTTCGTGTTAATAACAACTTAACGGGGAATGGCATGCTAAGCATGCTAGTTCATAGAAATGAAAATCTATTAAAGGATGATGAACTTAAGCGATTACTTATTGAATCAGTTTCAGGATATCCTGTTGAATTCCTTGATAGAGCCACTCGTTACTTAATTTCGAAAGAAACCAAATCTTCTAATGAAATTGAAGCAGAAAGCATTAGTCCAAACAAAATGATTAAGTTCATCTTTGCACTGGAAACCATCAATAATGAAGCGCTAACAAAACAAAAGCTGATTGATACCCTGAATATTATCAAAGAAAAGCACTATCATGAGTTTGATTACAGATATTAACCAAATTATCTAGGCGACTCTGGTTTTAATTATATTGGATCTATTGATTATGTGACCCCTAAACCATCAGATGCACATGAATTAATGGATGAATGGTTTTTGGTCAGGAATAAAGTCTTACAATCAGATATGCCATCCATAGCCAAAGCAGCGGTTTTATCCTCAAGCTTTGTTTTTATACATCCTTTCATGGATGGAAATGGTCGCATTAGCCGTTATATTATGCAAGACACGCTATATAGGATGGGGGTTATTGATAAACAATACTCTCTTCCATTATCAAGTGGTATCTTGCTGGAATTAAGAAAATATTATGATGTATTAAATGAAAAATCTCAGAAAATAATGAAATATGTTGATTTTCATCTTGATGACAATGGAAAATTAACCGTAAAAGGTGACACTGTAGATTTATATCGGTATTTAAACTTTGATTCAGATACGCTTTTTTTGTCATATATTGCTAAAAAGGTAACTCAAGAATTAGTCCCTGAAGAAATAGAAAAGCTGAAATTATTTGATGATATTTTTCAAGATTTAAAAGAAAATATTGATCTTCCTAATAAAGATATTAGTTTAATAGCAACACTTTTAATCAATAACAAGGGAAAGATTAGTATCAAAAAAAGAAAAGGTGTACTAGGCCATATTAATGCTGAAAGTCTTGATTATGCTGAGCAGGTTTATGATGTAGGATGTGCTGACGATAGGAAGCGCATCGCTTGTCGTTGATGCGCTTCCTATCGTCAGCACATCCTACTTTTTTACTTTAATAATGGTTAATGAGGGATGCCGCCAATTTGCCAGAATCTTGGGGAAAAAGTGGGGTAGTCTTGGTAGGGTAAGGTGTCATAAGAAAGTAGGCGGGGCAATAAACTGGGTAATACCGTATAAGTTAAGGTTATTAAGGTTGCCCCTGCAATTAACATAAAAGCAATTTGTTGTTTTTGATTAACGAGTTTAGCCTGTTGGTCTTGATAATAAATACCTAGCATCCAGCCGGCAATTAAGGTCATCATTATTTGGCTTAGAGGCATCACAATAACCCCGCTTGCTAATGAGTAGATTAGCCCCGAACAAAGCGAACAAAATAAAGCTATCCATAAATGGGATGGAATATACAGTTTTTGGGTATTGCTAAGCCGATAGAACTTTTTTACCCATGCGCTTAACCCAGAATATACAAGCGAAATCACCAGTAAGGTGGAGGGTATTCCCATCTCACAGGCCCATTGTAAAATACTACTATGAGGGTGGGCGTGAAAGGGGCCGGGGTAGTAGGCATAGTGCATGGGGCCTATTCCTAATAAGGGGTTCTCAATAATATATTGAATGGCATATTGCCATAATTCAGTACGCCCATGTAAGCTAGTGGCTTTTTCCACAGGTATCCAGCCTACGGTTACTTTATTTTCTGCTATAGAAGGGATTAGTTTAAATAAAAGTAAATAGCCAATAAAGCCAGCAACTAAAAAAAAACTGTTTAGTTTAAGAAAAGGTTTTGCATGTTTTCTAAAAACCAATAGCGTTATTAGCATAGCTAATACAACACTAGCCACAGCACCTCGGCTTGCAGAAGCAAAAAGTAAGCTTGCCCAGCCTGTTGCTATGATTTTTAAGCTATTGATTAATCGTCGATCTAGTGTGGGGTAAATTAATAGGGGCTGGGCTATTAAGGGGATAGACCAGATTTGGTATTGGTTAAAAAAACGTACATTTGAAAATCCACTAAAGGGTTCTGGCCATTGTAAGGGGATGTTTTCTATAAATGAAGCTAGGAAAGCGGTGAAAAAAGTAACTTGGTAGAAAAGAGCAGCTAAAGCAAAAGAAATATAAAACAATAATTGAATTGATTTATTATTTTTTAGGGTAAGTGTAGCGATGGATAGGCTAGTGAAGAATAGCCCAAAGAGTAGGCTGAGTTCAAGAAATGCATGGTTTTGATCGGCAGCTAGGAAAGCTGAAAAGTATAAAAAAATAGCTAAGGCTGAAAATATTGTTTTTTGAATACCTGAAAAATGGGAATAGACTGGGATTATAGTTTTCCCTGTTTTTAAAATGATGGCAGATAAGATAAGGAATATTAGTAAAAGCTCCGCAATCCGTTTGTCATCATAGGCTTGAATATTAAGACTGGGAGCAAATATCAAATAAAGAGAAATAAAAATTAAAGGGAGGTGTTGATACGTTTTTTTTAAAGTGATATTGATTGTGAATGACATAAATAATTACATTTTAAGTAAAACCTGCTTGCATAAAAAAAGCCATACTCATTGAGTATGGCTTTTTACTAAGCTATGTTAAGTTAACTTGAACCTTTAATGAAAGATCTACATTTTGCTATGTTTGCAGCTCCTGTAGCTGTACTCGCTGTAGCAACGGGAACCCAAGTAATGGTGCCTGAATTTAGGTTTACAGTAGGTTCAAAATCAAAAGTACAAAGACCTAATCCAGGGCCTCCAATTATTTTAATTCCTGCACTAGTTGATGTTACTCCGTTAGAGGTTGATACAGGTACATCATCAATAGCAGGGAATGCCGATACCCCATACGGAGTTAATTCAGTATATGTGTCACATGATCCTACTATACCACCGTTATCATTTATACATTCACCAATAGCTAGTTTTGTTGCAGCTACGGAGCTAATTGCTTTAGCCCACTTAGCTCTAGTCATATAATCCTGATAAGCCGGAATCGCAATCGAAGCCAGGATACCGATGATCGCTACCACGATCATTAATTCGATTAAGGTAAAACCTTGTTGGTTTTTTTGAATTTTCATGTTTTTCATAATTTTGTTTCCTTGCTTAATTTTAAGATGGAGAATGATCTCAATAAAACATAAAGCATGCATCGTGCCATTTTTTTAATGACTACTAGAAAATGGTTTTTTATATCTAAAAAACAGCCTGTATATAAGGAGTAGTCACTAGCTAAGTGATAGGGATGTTTATTTGTTTTATTTTAACAAGGCCAGTCAATAAAAAATCCTAAGCAAGATATGAATAAATTTGGTATCAAATTAGTCCTAATATGACAAAATTTGTCACTTTGTTTGGATTGTTATTGCATAGTTCGACGGAGTGTTTAGCCTATACAAAATATTCAAAGCTACATTGCAATAATACTTGCTCAGTACCTTTAGGAGCGTGCATGAAACCGTTCAGCCTCCTTCTTTGGAAAAGAGGGGGTAGAGGAGATTTTATTAGACAAATCCCCCTCAACCCCCCATTGTACATGGATGTAGTAGTGTCGCATTAGGTAGGAGCCGATTGCGACCTTTTTTAAAGGGGGAGGTGAACGGTTATAAATGTCTCTATATCAATACCTATTCACAAGCTGAATTTATTCCAAGCTGGAGCCTATTTTTGTATAATAGCGGTATTGCTTTGCAGATAAATTAAATTGATATGACCGACGACGAACACCAACCTAATATCTCCCCAGTCATTATCCACCTACTCAAAGGCATCCTGTTTAGAAATCAGCAGCCACAGTTATGGAATGATTTATTAGAGTTACAATCACAAGTTTTAGACTATGTAAAAGTGATTGGCCTAAACTTAGAAATTGATGATGCAGAAGGCTATGCCTGGCTAACACAAACGACTGCAGAAGAAGATGAAAAGTCCCCGTTACCTCGTTTAATTGTCCGCCGTCCACTAAGCTATCCTATCAGTTTACTCTGCGTGTTATTACGTAAAAAAATGGCAGAGGCAGATAGTTCTGGCGCTGAAACACGGGTGATTGTGTCTAGGGATGAACTAATCAATACCATGCTGGTGTTTATGCCAGAAAAAAGTAATGAAGCGCA
This sequence comes from Methylomonas sp., assembly GCA_026988195.1. Lineage (GTDB taxonomy): Bacteria > Pseudomonadota > Gammaproteobacteria > Methylococcales > Methylomonadaceae > QPIN01. Next base: position 8,261 of record JALSLS010000317.1, on the reverse strand, counting down.
AATAGCAGCTTCAATCAATGCCACGATTAATAAAGTGCTGGAATTAGGTTTTTTACGTAAATTAAAAAACGATAATGAAAACTTAGAAATTCAGCGCATTATTATTGCTTTGGTCGATGCAGACTGGACAGCGGACTTTAACCAAAAATTACAAACTTATAAAGAACATGCAAAATCAACAGCTTGAAATGGAATTTATCAGCGATGATAAGTTGGTAGGCTTTAGGTTACAACGTTTTGAACTGTTAAACTGGGGGACGTTTGATAAGCATATCTGGAAAATTATTCCTGATGGCGAAAATGCTTTATTAACGGGAGATATTGGTTCGGGTAAATCTACCGTAGTGGATGCTTTAACCACTTTATTAGTCCCTAGCCAAAAAATCACTTATAACAAAGCGGCAGGTGCTGAAGGCAAAGAGCGTAATCTTAATTCTTATGTTCGCGGACATTATAAAAGTGAAAAAGATGCTGAGGATCTGTCAGCAAAACAAGTCGCATTAAGGGATAACAATAACTACAGTGTTTTATTAGGCTATTTTTATAACCCAGGATATGACAGTCATGTCACCATTGCACAAGTTTTTTGGTGTAAAGAAGACCAAAATCAGCCGGCTAGGTTTTATTGTTTAAGTACTGAGCCTTTAACCATTGCTGAACATTTTTCTCAGTTTGGAAATGATATTCTAGACTTAAAAAAATGCTTAAAGCGCAGGCCACAGCTACAATTATTTGATACTTTTAAAGACTATGCAGCAGAATTTCGCCGTCGCTTAGGAATACAAAGTGAGCAAGCTTTGGAGTTGCTGTATCAAACAGTATCGATGAAAGCGGTAGGGAATTTGACCGAATTTGTGCGCACCCACATGCTGGAAGCACCGCCTGTACAAGAACGTATCACTTCAATTTGCCGTGAATTTGAGAATTTAAACCGTGCGCATGAGGCAGTCTTAAAAGCTAAAGACCAGTTAAGCTTATTGAAACCGATGTTAGTAGATTATGCGAGTTATCAAGTTAATGAACAGCAGCACAATGATATAACGCGGTGTCGAGAAGCTTTGGATGCATTTTTTGCTCAGCATAAAACAGAATTGCTTAATTTGCGTATTGAAAAACGAGAAATTGAGTTAGAAAAACAGCAAAAACGATTGGATCGTCAAAATACCGAGTTAACTGAATCGCGTGTCGCTCAAAACCAGCTTAAACAAAGTATTGAAGATAATGGTGGGCGACGGTTAGATGAAATTAGCCTTGAAGTCAGTCGACTAGAAAGTACCCAACAAACCAAAAAACAGCAAGCTGTACGTTATCAGAGTTTTTGTGATCAACTGGATTTAGACCCTGCCCATGATAGTGATAGTTTTCTGGATAATCGTTTACAGGCAGAACACCGACAAAAGTTGATTGAAGAAAAACAAACAGCAGTCGATAAACAAAAAATTGATACCACCATTGAAGTTAATGAGCATAAGCAACAACAGCAGCAATTACAGGAAGAAATTAGCTCATTACAAAAACGGCAAAGTAATATTCCACTCAATAATTTACGTATTCGGCAGCAAATGGCCGAAACCATTGGCGTAGCCGCAGAAGAATTACCCTTCATTGGTGAATTATTAAAAGTAGATGAAAAGGAACAAGCTTGGGAAGGGGCGATTGAACGGGTGATGCATAATTTTGGTTTAAGCTTGTTAGTTTCAGAGCAGCATTATCAAAAAGTAGCGCATTATGTGGAAAAAACCCATTTAAAAGGTCGCTTGGTTTACTTTAGAGTGGATCTGCAGCAAGCAGGGCGTTTTGAAACACCTATTGCACATTCTTTATTTCATAAAGTACGGATTAAAAATGATAGCGAATTCTACGATTGGTTGGTCAAAGAAATAGCCAACCGCTTTGATTATTACTGTGCAGAATCATTGGAAGACTTTAGACGGCAACCTAAAGCCATCAGTCAACAAGGTCAAGTTAAAAGCAGTGCCTCTCGGCATGAAAAAGATGACCGTCATGCCATTAATGATCGTTCTCGTTTTATTTTAGGCTGGGATAATAAGGCCAAAATCGCAGCACTGCAACAAAGCTTACAATCAGTTCAAAATGCGGGTCTTGCCTGTATGAGCAAGCTTGGAGAGCTAGATAAACAGTATAAAACCTTAACTTCACAACGTGATAAAGCCCGTGATTTACTCAATATTGAACAGTTTATTGATATTGACTGGAAAACAGTTAGCCTGAATATTGATAAGTTATTGGATGAAAAAAAGCAGATTGAGCAACAGTCCGATATTTTAAAACATCTACAGCAACAACTGGAACAAAGCATTGTGCAATTGGGCGTGCTGGAAGATAAAATCAGTGTATTGATTAAAGAGGGCGGTAAATTAGAAGCCCAAATAGAAGAAGATAAGCAGCAGTTGCAAGTTAATCAGTTGATGGTGAGTCAATTGGAGGCAACAGAGCGTGACTTTAGTTTTCCTAAATTAGCTCAAATGCAACCAACGGTATTACCCGAAGTCACTTTGACTATTGCTAATGCCAGTGATCATTGCAGTGTTATGCGTAAATGGATACAAAATCAATTAAATTCAGAGTCCCAAAAAATTCAACGTTTAAATGATAAAGTGCTGTCACAAATGTTGGCTTATAAAACCAAATATACCCTAGAAAGTCGTGATTTAGATGTGTCATTACAATCTGCTTTGGAATTTGGTGAAATGTTAGATAAGCTGGAGCAAGAAGATTTGCCTAGGCATGAAAAACGTTTCCATCAAATGTTAAAAGAAGGCACTATTCAAAAAATTGCCATGTTTCAGGCCAATCTGGATAAAGAACGCCAGGAAATTGAAGAAAAGCTAGAAAAAATCAATTTGTCACTTAATGCAATTGATTACAACACAGGGACATACATTACTTTGGTTTCTGAACGCAGTAAGGATCTTGATATTAGAAGCTTTCAACAAGATTTACGTGCCTGTTTATCAGATACCCTTGGGGGGGAAGATGATTTATATGATGAAAGTAAATTTCATCAAGTAAAACAATTGATAGACCGTTTCAGTGGACGAGAAGGGTTAACGGAAGTCGATAAAAAATGGACACGTAAAGTCACCGATGTCAGAAACTGGTTTTTATTTTCTGCCTCAGAGCGCTGGCGTGAGGATGATCAGGAAAAAGAATATTATTCAGATTCAGCCGGTAAATCAGGTGGGCAAAAAGAAAAATTGGCTTACACCATTTTAGCTTCAGCATTAGCCTATCAATTCGGTTTAGAATGGGGTGAAAGCCAATCTAAAAGTTTCCGCTTTGTGATGATTGATGAAGCTTTTGGTCGAGGCTCGGATGATTCAGCCCGTTATGGGTTGGAATTATTTAGTAAATTGAATTTACAACTATTGATTGTGACCCCATTACAGAAAATCCATGTGATTGAAAATTATGTTAAGAGTGTTAATTTAGTGCATAACGAAGGCGGCAAAAACTCCATGTTACGAAATTTAACAATTGAAGAGTACCATAAGGAAAAGCAGCTTAAAGAATTTGCATAAAAAGTAGGTATCGCTTCCCCATAAAAAAACAGTTTATAGGATGTGTCGACGCAGGAGGCGCATCGATGGCTATTGATGCGCTTGGTTTCTCAGCACACCCTATAGATTCTATTTATTGTAACCGTTCACCTCCCCCTTTGAAAAAGGGGGATTGAGGGGGATTTGTCTAATAAAATCTCCCCTAACCCCTCTTTTCCAAAGAGGGGGACTGAACGGTTACTATTTATTTTGTAGCCAACAAACCCTCTAAAGTATCAGCAAAAAAGCGTATTAAATACATTGAATCTATTAATATCACCCAAAAATCTAAAACAACACACTTTAAAGGTCTGGAAACGGGGTGATTTTTATCGCTCATGGCTACAAAATGTAAGCTACTTTCCATTGCAAATATCCCTAAAAAATATCTCTGCCAAGCATTTATTAGATAACTTTAGTGAACTGCAAGAAGCTATTTATGATCTTCGCCAAGACAGCAAAAAACAGGGCTATTTGATTGTAGATAAGCTCATCACTCATCGTCAGTTAGGTGAACAACAAATTCCAACGGCAATTGTTTTTAATTCAGAAACTGTGTGGCTAAATTATTTATCTAAAACAGCTGAATTTAGTCAATTTAAAACACTGGCTCAACACACAATACAGCAACATGGGTTATTAGCAGACTGGATTATTCGCTATCCTTTTAAAATGCTGAAATATGCAGATGTTTGGTTACAACTATTAAATGTATGTCTTTATTTTAAAAACAATCCTCACCCCAATTGTTATATTCGCCAGTTGGATATTAAGGGGGTTGATAGTAAATTTATTGAGCAACATAAAGGTATATTAAATGAATTATTACCGCAGATATTAACCGCAGAAGAGTATAAAAAAGAGTTTACGGGTCTTAGTAATCATGGCTTTGAACGTCGCTATGGGTTGTTATATGACCCGCCTTTAATTCGGTTACGTATTTTGGATAGTGAACTTGCTATTGATGGCTTAACGGATTTAACACTCACCACGGATGAGTTTAAACGCTTAGATATTGCGCTTAAAACTGTATTTATCGCAGAAAATAAAATTAATGGCTTAGCCTTCCCTAACTACCAAAAAGCCATTGTTATTTTTGGTTTAGGTTATGGGGTTAATTTACTGGCTGACGTTAAATGTCTACAAAAAAGTGATTTATATTATTGGGGTGATATAGACACCCATGGCTTTGCTATTTTATCCCGTTTAAGACACTATTATCCTAATATTAAATCTCTATTGATGGATCGGCAAACGCTACAACGGTTTAAAGTGCTCTGCGGTTTTGAAAGTTTTGAAAAGTCTGAGCAAAAGGCGCTGAAGTATTTAACAGAGAGTGAAAATAAATTATTTCAGCAATTACAAAAATCCTTAGTGCGCTTGGAGCAAGAAAGAATTAGTTTTTTGTATTTAGAAACTATTTTAAGCTTGATAAGCAATGGAAACTAAATTGTGATAGCTCTGGTTAGGCAGTGCGCAATAAATAAACCCTCACAATCGTTCTCATGCTTTGCGTCACTGCCATTAAGTTAAAGGTTTACTATACTTCGCGCGGTCACGACTGCGGTTTTCTAACCGCTGAGTTTTTGCCAATAGCTGCGTTGCTGAAACAGTTGCGTAGCTTGCTATGCGCCTGTTTCAGCGCCTTGCTATCGACAAAAATCAGCAGCTTATAAATTCCGCATCTGTGACCGCGCGAAGTATACGTCATCCCCGAGTTCTCTTATCGGGAATCTATCCTTTTAGAATGTATAGATTCCTGCTTAGAGCGTGCAGGAATGACGAGATAAAGTGGCCATATCTCTTAACTTAATGGCAGTGATGCTTTGTGACGCTCTTCGTCATGGAACGCAGAGTGTTCCAATATGAGTTCCCACAGAGACCGTGGGAACTATAAATAAATGATAAAACCTCAGGTTTGGTTATTTTATAAAATTATTTGGAGACCTTAAAATGTACTTGTTTATTCTTCTAAATTTATCTATGGCCTTTGTTTTAAAGGATGAAGGTATCATTCGGAGCCTTTTTTTATCAGATTACTCGCTTTATTTGGGAGTAGGGTTATTAACTATTAATTTTATTGCTTCTGTGAAAAAAATTAAAAAATTCAGTTATTTAATACGTTATGACCTATTTGCAGTGGGCGCATTACTGGTCTGGTTTGCTTATTGGCCAGATTTTTTTAGAGATGGCTCCCCTGTATTTTATTTATACCCGATCTACTTTGCATTCATTACCGCTTTATTTTCTTTGGCTTTTATTCGAAAACGAGAACATATAGACCCTGATGCTTTAAATTGGTTACAGTGGCTTTCAGATAGTGGACGATTTAACCCCGCCATAATTATGGTTTGTGTTGGCATTAGCTTGTATTTTCCACAACATTTTATGCTGTTTCCTCTTACAATCTCTTTATTAGTGATGCGGTTTGCTTTAGCTTGTTGCTTGGACAATGAATAAAAACAATTGAAACTGATCAGTTATAATAAAGAGCTTATTTTTAAAGGTAGGAGAATAGTATGCGAACTGTATCATTGATGAGTGCATTATTTTTAACGGCATGTGTCACCATTAATATTTATTTTCCTGCCGCAGCGGCAGAAAAGGTAGCTGATGAAATTATTAATGGAATTCAATCTGAGCAAAATAGTGGAGGGGATGTCAAGCAAGTAGATCCACAGGTTAAATTAGATAAAGTTTTGCCTCTTGCTTATCGATTGATTGATGCAACTATTGAGTTTGTTATTCCATCTGCTCAAGCTGCTAATGCAAATTTATCAGTTAATACAGCTGAAATAAGACAATTAAGAGCTAAAATGAAAAGTCGTTTTTCCGCTTTAAAACCCTTTTATACTAAAGGTGTTATCGGAATTAAGTCTGATGGTTCAGTGGTAACAAGAGGGTCTGTACCCCTTAAAGACAGAAACACAGTAAACAAATTACTAGCCGCTGAAAATGCCGATAGGCAAAGGCTTTATCAAGCGATTGCAAATGCAAATGGACACCCTGAGTGGTTTGCACAAATAAAATCAACTTTTGCTACACGCTGGGTGAGTCATGCTCAACCTGGGTGGTGGTATCAATCTGCAAATGGCAGTTGGAAACAAAAATAAACATGGCACGTAGAAGAAGTAGAAAGAAAAAGTTACCTGAAGCTGCTGTTGCAGTCACAATTGAGTCTCTGGCACATGATGGACGGGGTATTGCTCATGTAGAAGGTAAAGTCGTTTTCATTGACGAAGCTTTGCCTGGTGAGCAGGTCGAATTTATTTATACGGATAGTCGAAGAGATTATGCTGAAGGTAAAGTGGCTACGCTTATAACTCACTCTGAGCTTAGAACGGAGCCTAAATGTGAACATTTTGGTCGTTGTGGAGGGTGTAGTTTTCAGCACGTAAAAGATGAACAACAGATTAAGATTAAACAAGGCTTATTAGTTGAGCAGTTTAATAGAATTGGAAAAATTGAAGTCCCTCAAATATGGGAGCCATTAACGGGGCCTCACTGGGGGTATCGAAAAAAAGCTAGAATGGGAGTTAAATATGTCGCTAAAAAAGGCCGTGTATTAGTCGGTTTTAGAGAGCGTAGAAATCCATTTTTGGCTGAGATAGAAAGTTGTAAGGTGATGGACCCTATTGTGGGTGAAAAACTAATGGATTTATCTGCAATGATTGGTGGTTTAACCATCAAAGATAAAATTCCGCAAATTGAAGTCGCCATTGGTGATGAAGATTGTGTATTAGCTTTTCGTGTGCTCGAACCGCCTACAACAGAAGATAAAGAGCATATGCGTGAGTTTGGCCATAAGCATGGCATTAGCATGTGTTTGCAGTCAAAAGGCCCAGATACCATTGTCCCTATCGATGGCGAACCAGAAGTTATCCCTTTTTATGAATTGCCTGAGCAAGGGGTGAAGTTTAATTTTAAACCTGCGATGTTTACTCAAGTTAATTATGAGATAAACAAAAAAATGGTTACCCGAGTCATTGAGGCTTTAGATTTAAACGAAAACGACAGTGTTTTAGATTTGTTTTGTGGTTTGGGTAACTTTACATTGCCAATGGCGACAAAAGCAGGGCATGTTGTTGGGGTTGAAGGTGACCTGCCTTTGGTTAATCACGCCAAAGAAAATGCTAAATTAAATGGTTTAGAAAATGTTGAGTTTCATGTTGCCGATTTAAGTAAAGATGTTAGTGGTCAGGCTTGGGCAAGGCAAAAATTTAATAAAGTGATGATAGACCCTTCTAGAGCAGGTGCAGCAGAAGTATTACATAATTTAAAGCACTGGAACCCTGATTTAATTATGTATGTTTCTTGTAACCCATCAACCTTAGCGCGGGATGCAGGTATTTTAGTTAATGAAATGGGCTATAAATTAGTGAAAGCGGGAGTGATGGATATGTTTCCTCAAACAGGGCATGTTGAATCAATTGCTTTATTTGAAAAAATTTAAGGAACGTGCATGAAACAACTTTCCGATTTCTAACTTGTCTTTTTGCTCCAGATGGAATGATCTCATTCCACCTGAAACAAAAATCCTACGTTATAATTTCGGGAAGTTATTCCATACACGCTTGTATGATTAATTTCCACTCAAAGACGATGGTAGAATTATCATCTGAGTTCGGGGATGTATCTTGGAGTTCCTCGTTGAAGCCATTAATAAATTAATGAGCTAGTTTAGGAGTTAAAAAGCTAAAC
>JALSLS010000316.1 GCA_026988195.1 Methylomonas sp. | reverse complement strand
TATCGTAGTCAGGAGTAATATTGGCAAAAACCCAGTAGTAACTACCATCGGCACATAAATTTTTTGCAAAACCTAGAAATTCATCCCCAGCTTTCAAGGTATCCCACATAAACTTAAATACACCTCTTGGCATATCGGGGTGACGAATAATATTATGTTGTGTGTTTAATAAATCAGACTCTGGTAAACCACAAATTTCCATAAATATACGGTTGGCATAGGTTATACGGCCTCTGGTATCTGTTTTTGAGACGATAAAATCTTCAGGGCCTAAATTTCTACGAGTCGAGGTGGGGGAAATTTTTAGTTTCATAAAGCTAGACCTTTTAATAATAGTATTAATAATACTAGGCTATTTTAGAAAAAATAACAGTGTATAAGTATTTATCGACAAGAGAAAGGCAATCTTCATTGTAATTTGTAGATTTTGATCAGGTCTGCTTGTATCAACTTATCTTCCAGCGAGGGAATTGTTACGTTTCAAATTCAAAAGGGTCTGAAAAATAATACTAGGAACGTATTATCAATAATTTGAACAAAAGAGTTGCTGACATGGGTTTTGATCTTATTTTAAAAGATGCTGAAATATTTTTATGTTCAATAAGTTTAATCATAGAACCGTAACCGTTCACCTCCCCCTTTGAAAAAGGGGGATTGAGGGGGATTTGTCTAATAAAATCTCCCCTAACCCCTCTTTTCCAAAGAGGGGGGACTGAACGATTACATAGAACCCTATAAAAATCACTTTTAGCTTTTAAAAAAACATAATGCACTTCTGCAAAAGCAAGGCTAGCTTGAGAAGCTTATGCACCATAAAGCACAAATTTAACACTGGGGCGCTTTATCGATAAAGGAATGTAAAATGAACCAAACTATTTCTTCTAAATGGGACGTTTATTTCATACAGGCTCCTATGCATTAAAAGCAACCTCTATTGTTTTATGGCGGCTAAAAAACTATTCCAATTAAAATAAGGCCCTGGATCAGTCTTTCTTCCTGGAGCAATATCGCTATGCCCCACTATATGCTGGGCAGATAAGGTTGGGTAATACTTGATTAAAAGCTTACTGACAGAAACTAACTGAGTATATTGTTCTGGAGTATAGGGTTGGCTTTCAGAGCCTTCTAGCTCTATCCCAATCGAAAAATCATTACATTTTTGTCGATTTTTGTAGACAGATACACCCGCATGCCAAGCACGTTTATTAAAGGCTACATATTGTATAAGCTCCCCTTTTCTCTTGATTAATAGATGAGCGGACACTTTAAATTGATATATTTGTTTAAAATAGGGATGTTCTTCTGGATTTAATTGATTGCAAAAAAGTTGATCAATATAATCCCCACCAAATTGTTCAGGTGGAAGACTGATACAATGAATAACTAAAAGTGACACAGGCTCATCTATTGGGCGGTCATCATAATTGGGTGAAGGGACCTTAATTACTTGGCTAAGCCAGTGATTCTCAATTTTCATAAAACAATCTAACTAGAAATAGTGTCGGTATTTAAACACATGAACAATCAACCTACGACAACTGAAATTAAAAACTTTCTTGCTGAAGATATTGGGAGTGGCGATATTACGGCCAGTATTATTCCTATATCCCGACAAGCTAAAGCGCGAGTGATAAGCAGAGAGAAAATGGTGCTTTGTGGTCAGGCTTGGTTTAATGCTGTTTTTAAAACCCTTAACCCAGCGATTACCATTGACTGGCTTAAAGCAGAAGGCGAGTTTTGTGATCAGAACTCAATACTATGTGAACTAAAAGGCTCTGCTAGGGATTTATTAACGGGCGAAAGAACCGCTTTAAATTTATTACAGACTTTATCTTCCACAGCGACAGTAGCAAAACACTATGCTGATGCTGTATCAGGGACTTCTTGTAAAGTACTGGATACCCGAAAAACTATACCAGGTCTTAGAAATGCGCAAAAATATGCAGTGACTTGTGGGGGTTGTGTTAATCATAGAACGGGTTTATATGATGGTGTATTGATTAAAGAAAACCATATTATGGCTGCAGGTTCAATTGCTAAAGCTATCCGTTCAGCGCGTGAAATAACCGATGTATTGCTTGAAGTTGAGGTTGAGTCATTAGATGAATTTAAACAAGCGTTAGCCGCAAAGCCCGATCGAATTATGTTAGATAACTTTTCTAATGAAGATATGAAAACAGCCGTTTCTCTTAACCCTGGCATGATTGAATTAGAAGCTTCTGGAGACATCACTTTAGAAACGATTGCTAAAGTAGCAGAAACAGGAGTTGATTATATTTCTATTGGGGCTTTAACCAAGCATGTTAAAGCGATTGATTTATCAATGAGAATTACCATGGAGACTGAAGCATGATTAAAAATGCCGAAGCTATACTCAAACAGATTACTCAAGGGGTCTATGTAATTAGTGTTAATAATGGCAAACAGAAAAATGCTTTTACCGCTGCATGGGTTATGCAAGTATCTTTTGATCCCTTGTTAATCTGTTTTAGTATTAACCCAGAGCATCATTCCTACTCCTTACTGAAAAAGGGAGGAGTGTGTTGTATTAGCGTGTTAAAAAAGAAGCAAGCGACTGTCGCAGCCCATTTCGGTAAGTCAAGTCGACAAGATAAAATGGCAGGATACTCTTGGTTAGAAACCTCAACTCAAGCACCAGCTCTAGAAGATAGTCTAGCTTATTTTGATTGCCGAGTTGATCACTATTCAGATGCTGGTGACCATAAACTTGTTATCTGTAGCGTTATTGATGCGGCTATTTTAAATAAAGGAGAGCCTATGTTATATCGGGATACAGGTGATATGGATAGTAGTAGTGACTTATATGAATAGGGTTCGTAAATATTATTTAATTTAGTTTATAAAAAAATTTAATTGCTAGCTATACTTTGATTAATAACAGTATGTGCTTATTAGTTTATAGGGCTATGAAAAACCACGGGCTATTTTTGGGGTGAAAGTTCTAGCTTAGGGATCGAATTGAATGGAGGAATAAGACCCTCGCTCCTAAGGTTCCCTTCGGTTAATGTCAATTTAGTTATAAACATAAAATTTAATTCATAATATTTATAATGCAAAAAAAGAATAATTACCTTGGCCGGTTAAAAGTATCTTTACATGGCATGGATGGCAAAGCCTATAAAATGATGGCTAGTTATTTAGAATTATGCTGTAAAGATATTGTAGATATTGTTGTAGAGAGCCAATCTCAGGCAGAAATAATAGATATTGATTTGGCACATTCAAAAACTATTTTAGAGAAAAGACTAGCACAGCAACCTCCTAAACCTATTATTGTACTCTCTGTTCAGAAGGTATTATCCAATGATGTTGTTTATGTAAAAAAACCGGTAGAAAAATCCCATATAGTCAAAGCAATTAAAGGGATAAGGAAAAAACTAGAAAGGCAAATTAAACTAAATGAGATCAGAGAAAGCCTAAAAGTCAAAAAAGAAGAGACTGTTAAAATAACTAAGGATATAGAGACAGTAGCAACAATACTAATCAAAAGCTCAGAACCGGACTCTCAACCAATAAAGAAAGAAGCCGACGGGGTAAAGCAGGAGAGATATGCTCTTGAACATTCCGAATCAAAAGTGGATAAACTATTACAGCAGGAACCACAAAAAGCAGAAGTATTAAATAAAAATATTGAACCGGAAATTGAGATCAGAGAAAGCCTAAAACTCAAAAAAGAAGAGACTGTTAAAATAACTAAGGATATAGAGACAGTAGCAACAACACTAATCAAAATCTCAGAACCTGACTCTCAACCAATAAAGAAAGAAGCCGACGGGGTAAAGCAGGAGAGACATGCTCTTGATCATTCTGAATCAAAAGTGGACAAACTAATACAGCAGGAACCTAAAAAAACAGAAGTATTAAATAAAAATATTGAACCGGAAATGGCGGTATCTAAAAACAATTATGTAATAAATAACTTATTAGATAGTTTTCTTGATGGCAAGAGCTTTGATTTTTTTGAAAATTCGCCTATTGAGGCTATAAAAAATAGCAGAAAAACAGTTAGATATGGCATTCATTCTATTAAGGCTAAGCTAAAAAGAGATTCACTCTTTGCTTCTAAAAAAACATTAATTGTATGGGTGCTAAATATAAGTAGTAAAGGTGCTCTTATCGAAATGAAAACAGCAGTTAAATTAAAAGGAAAAGTAACCTTAACAATTTATTTTGACCCTCAGCATATATTTTCGGTCCCAGCGCAGGTTGTTAGGGCGGAAAAGGAAAGTATTTATGGCTTGCAGTTTTTAAGTTATCAGCATGAGCTAGCCGATTACTTGGTGGATAACGGACATTTATTTTCTATTGTATAGAGAGTGTCAGCTTTTGCCCTCAGCTCATACAAGGTACTTCACTAAAGATACTGAATAGCAACAAAGGGAACAAAATAAATGATAACTAAACAGGTTGAATTAAAAATAATAGGAATGCAATGTTCAGGTTGTGAGCAGTCTATTGAAGATGCAATCTTAATCTTGCCCGGTATTGTTAAAGTAAAGGCAAATTATATTGAAAAAATAGTCACTATTGATTTTGATGAAGCGGTTGTTCAAGAGCAGGACTTTCAACAAGCCCTTGAGAACAAAGGTTATGAGATAGAACAGAAAGAGCTACAGAAGAAGTCATATCTTTTTCATACGGTTATTTTTATTGTGTTACTTCTGATCGTTGGCGGTGTTGCATTCTGGGGTAAAAGCCTAATGCCAGAATTAATCCCACAATTGAATGCCCAAATGAGTAGTGTCATGTTATTTAGCATTGGTTTTTTAACAGGGTTTCATTGTATTGGTATGTGTGGAAGCTTTGTTATTAGTTACTCTAGTCAAGAAATGAGTAAGAGTAGAGCTGTTTTATCTCATTTGGCTTATGGGGTCGGAAAAACAGCATCTTATTCAGCTATTGGCGCTGGTTTTGGGTTATTAGGAGCGGCAATTACCATTACTCCTTATATGAAAGGGATGGCAGCTTTATTTGCCAGTGTATTTTTATTGATCTATGGCCTAAAAATGCTAGATTTATTTCCTTCTTTACGCAAATTTACTATTCGCTTGCCAAAGGCTTTTACCCGAGAGGTTAATAGTAATATTAAGGCTCAACGAAGTCCTCTGGTGATAGGCCTTTTAACAGGGTTTCTATTAGGTTGTGGGCCACTACAGGCTATGTATATTATGGCGGCAGGGACTGGAAGCCCACAAGAAGGCGCTTCCCTATTGTTTTTCTTTGGGGTTGGTACTTTAGTCCCCTTACTAGGTTTCGGTTTTTTTGCAAATTTACTTTCCAGAAATACGATTCATGACTTAGTGAGAGTTTCAGGCGTTTTGGTTATAGTCATGGGAGCCATGATGGCGAATAGAGGCTTAAAATTAACAAAATCAGGTTATGACTTTAGTTCTGTACAAAGTCAGATACAACAAAGCATAAAATCGATTAATTCTGAAACGACAGTTTTGAATCCTTAGCAGCCGTACAGGCTCTCTCTTTGGAAAAGAGGGATTTGAACGGTTACTTGTCTTAAGGTAAGAAAATAAGGAGAGGCTGACGATAGCAAGGATGGATTCAGGGATTCAGGGTCAGGTCTTTATTTTTGCTGCAAAATTAAAGACCTGACCCCTTCCTTCATGACCCCTTCCTTTCAATAAGGGATTTAGCTTATTTATAAAACCTATGTTATAACATTGTTATTATTTATTAGTTTTAATGGAGGCAATGATGGAAACTCATTTAAGAAAAGTTGGTAATTCCCAAGGGATTATTATTCCAGCCAGTTTTATAGAAGCTTGCTCGTTAAAAAATGATGTTGATTTAAGAATTGAAGGTAACACTTTAGTTATTGAAGCGTTAAAAAAACCAAGAGCAGGTTGGTTTGATAATTATAAGGATGAAGAAGTAGTACAGGATGATGTGTGGAATGATATTTTACCCGATGATATAACTGAGGAATGGCAATGGTAAAGTGTGGGGAGGTTTATTGGGTTAACCTCGATCCTACTTTTGGTACAGAGATTAAGAAAACACGCCCTGCATTGATTGTATCACCTGATGATTTAAATGATGCTTTGCCAAGGGTTATCATTGCACCTTTAACAAGCAAAGGTCAGTCTTTAGGCTGTAGGCCTGAAATAGTTTTTAATAATCGTCCTTCTCGATTATTGTTAGATCAAATTCGTTCAGTAGACAAAAGGCGTTTACTAGAAAAAATGGGAGAAATAGAGATCAAACTATGGCACTCCACATTATTGGAAATGTTTGAATAAAATGCTGTTTTTTAGTATTTTCACACCTATACTTCGCACGGTCATGGATGCGGAATTTATAAGCTGCTGATTTTTGCGAATAGCAAGGTGCTGAAACAGGCGCATAGCAAGCTACGCAACTGTTTCAGCACCTTGCTATTGGCAAAAACTCAGCGGTTAGAAATCCGCAGTCGTGACCGCGCGAAGTATAATTTACAATAACTGTAAATCACTCCGCCCAGCCAAGTTTATTAGAAGTGCTCTAAAGATAATTTAATCTATACTAAAGTTTAAGATGAAACATAAGAAACTTTAAATAGTATGGATAATCAACTTAAAGCATTAATAGAATCAGCCAATAAAGTTATTTTAGGAAAACAGCAGCAAATAAAATTAGCTTTGTGCTGTATTTTAGCAAAAGGACATTTACTCATTGAAGATGTTCCTGGGGTGGGGAAAACGACCTTGTCACACACTTTAGCAAAGTTGTTAGGATTAAATTACCAACGGATTCAATTTACCAGTGATATTTTACCTGCAGATATTATTGGTGCTTCAATATTTAATGTACACAATAGTGAATTTACTTTTCATCCTGGACCTATATTCAATCAAATGATTTTGGCAGATGAAATTAACAGGGCAACTCCAAAAGCTCAAAGTGCATTATTAGAAGCAATGGAAGAACATCAAGTAACAGCAGAAGGTAAAACTTATCCTTTACCTCAGCCATTTTTTGTTATTGCTACTCAAAACCCATCGCATCAAATAGGTACATTTCCTTTACCAGAGTCTCAATTAGACCGTTTTCTAATGCGTATTGAACTGGGTTATCCAACAAAAAAATCTGAACGGGAATTATTAGCGGGTGGTAAGCGTTTTGCTTTAATTGAAGAATTACCAACCCAGGTTAATGCGGAACAATTAGCTGGCATGCAACAGCAAGTATCTGATATATATGTATCTTCTGCGGTGCTTGATTATCTTCAGGGTTTAATAAGTTATACTCGAGAATCAACTGATTTTCATTGTGGATTATCACCAAGAGCAGGCCTAGCTTTATTAGCAGCCGCCAAAGCATGGGCATATATAGAAGGTAGGCAAGCTGTTTTGCCCGATGATGTTCAAATAGTACTGCCAGCAGTAGCAGGACATCGATTACGCTCTGGCAGTAGTGATTCAAATTCAATTGTTGCCCCTTTATTAGAGCAGGTCGCTGTTTCTTAAATTTTATGGTTTGTACAAATCTACTGCTCTTTTTTTCATCTCCCTAAGGCTAGCTAAAGTGAATTTAAGTTTAAAACAACGTTTTAAATTGAGTCGATTTATTTCGGGTGAAAACAAAACGGCTAAAAGTATTAAGTTAAACCATCGACGTATTTTTATTTTGCCAACAATACGGGGCTTGGGGTTCATTTGTTTAATTGTTTTATTACTCTTAATTGCCTTTGTTTATAACAATAATTTAGCTTATTTATTAGCTTTTTTACTGGCAAGTATTTTTTTTATTACCATTTTACATAGCTTTAAGTCACTAGCAGGTCTGATTATTAATCAAGGGCATAGCCTATCTGTTTTTGCAGGAGAAGCAGTACCTTTTGAAATAATCATTGATAATCCCAGTAATGTTGAGCGATATAATTTAAAAGCCAAGTTAGAGACAGAGATAGATTTTTTTTTAAACCCTCATGAAAAGAAAAAGATCGTACTTTATTCTGTAACTCAGAAAAGAGGTTGGCATCAGATGGGAACAGTGACTCTCTCAAGTACCTATCCGCTCGGTTTATTTCGTGCTTGGAGTCTGCTTAGATTTGCAGCTAAGGCTTTGGTTTACCCCAAGCCAAGTAGCATTGAGCTTCCCTTTCCTGAACATGATAGTGGGCAGGGTCAACCACTAAATAAGCGGCAAGCAAAGCAAGGCCGTGATGATTTTTGTGGGATAACTGAATATCAACAAGGGGATCCTATTCGGCAGATTCATTGGAAAGCTTTTGCCAAAGGGCAGGGGTTATTCAGTAAGCAATACAGTGGCGAGAATTCATTTGAGTTATGGCTCAATTATGAGCAAACACCAGGGCATAATGTAGAGGAGCGATTAAGCCAATTATGCCGTTGGGTGATTGATGCTGAAAAAATGGGCCTGAAATATGGAGTTAAAATAGTAGGGGTTAAATTCAAACCTAGTTATGGCTTGACTCATTATCAGCGGTGTCTTGAAGCACTGGCTTTATTTTAAAACAGTATTTAATGAGAATTATAAGTTATTAATACTATTGTTATTTTTATTGAAATAAATGTAAGGGATTTATTGAATAACTAAAAATTTGTGCTAACTTTAATGAATAGAGAAGTTTAATGTTTTTAGGAAGTGTCAAATGAAGTGTTTAGTTGTTGATGACAGTAAAATGTCTAGAATGATGTTAAAGAAAATAATTAATACAGCTCACCCTGATTGGAACATTAGCGAAGCGGTAGATGGTCAGCAAGCTGTTGATATAGCAAAAGAGAACAAATTTGATATTGTTCTTTTGGATTTTAATATGCCCATAATGGATGGTGGAGAAGCCGCAAGAATTTTAAGGCCTTTACTGCCTGATGCAAAAATTGCTTTTCTTACTGCCAATATTCAAGAGGCGATAAAAAACCTCGCAATAGAGTTAAAGGTTGATTTTATTCCCAAGCCAATTACTGAAGTTAAGGTATTAAAGTATGTCGGATGAAAAACCTATTCTCGATGAGTTTTATGTCGATGCGGTTGCTGAAGTACTTAATATAGGAATGGGGAGTGCAGCAGCATCACTTAGTGAAATGATTAATGATGAAGTTAAGCTTAGTGTTCCAGGGGTGAAATTTGTGACTCGTTTGGTAGCGACAGAACATATTGCTGAAAAAGCCAAATCAGATGTGAGTGGGGTTCATCAGTATTTTCAAGGTGCATTTGGTGGCGATGCGATGTTGTTGTTTCCAGAAGAACAAAGTCTTCAATTAGTGCGTGCTGTTTTGCAACAGGATGATATGACATTGGAAGATCTAACTGAGATGGAACAGGAGGCAATGACAGAAATAGGAAATGTGATTCTAAACTCTTGTTTGTGTAGTATGGCTGATATGTTTGGCAAGGAGATGCGAGGTGAGATTCCAGAATTTGTTCAAGGGTCTGTTGAACAAGTACTAACGGATGATACAAGAAAAAGTCAAAATACCGAGGCAATTGTATTGTTATTAAATATGGATTTTTCTGTTGATAGTAAAAATATTCAAGGCTATGTCACTTTTTTAATGGATGTTGATGAAGTTATGCAATTAAAACAAAATATCCAAGTGTTTTTAGGTGAATAGGTGTGACTATTTAGCATCTTTAGTAAAACACTCCTACATCAGCATGGTTTACTCACAAGCTGAAAGTTACCAATAGGTTTTAATGTTATGTGTCTTCAGAATCTAGCTAATTCACAACTTATTTATCAGCATATCTTTTCGGAAAGTGAAAGTGGCTTGATTGTTATAGATAAAGAGTATGGTTTAGTCAATTGGAACCCGTGGCTAGATAAACATAGTGGATTTGATTTAAAGCATGTTCAAGGTAAAAAGCTGACTGAAATATTTCCTGTTTTAGAAAACAGTAGTATTGAGCGGGGTATTTTTTCTGCACTCAACCATAGTATGTCAACTTCTGTTTCACACACACTAAACCGTAAGCCTTTTCCGTTAAAAAATAAAATTGGTCAGTTATTACAGCAGCAGATCATGATCAAGCCAATTATTATGGAGGATAGGCAACGATATTGTTTGATTCAAATTATAGACATCAGTGCTAGTTTTAATAGGGAGAAACAACTGCTTGAGCAGGCAAAAAGAACGAAAGCAGTTTCAGAAAAATTAGCAGAGGAAAAGGAGCGTGCTCAAGTCACCTTAAATTCAATTGTAGATGCGGTTATCACTACAGATGAGCAGGGCTATGTTCTATCTATGAATCCAGTGGCAGAAGTACTCCTTGGCGTAATTGAAGAGCAAGTACAATATAAAAGAGTCAGTGATTTTTTTAAATTAATTAATGAAAAAACTAGGAACCCTATTCCCTGCCCTGTTGCTGAATGTTTAAAATCTCAGACAATCATTGAGAATGAAAAAGAGCATATACTGGTAGGTGCTGCAGGGAGGTTTTCAATTAATGATTCTGTATCACCCATTATTAATGATGATGGTGTTATGTTGGGTACAGTGCTCGTTTTTAGAGATGTGACACAATCTCGTGCATTATCAGCTGAATTAAACTGGCAAGCATCACACGACCCTTTAACTGGATTAGCTAATCGTCGGCAATTTGAAATAGATATGAATAACTTGCTGACTAAAGCAAAGTCAGATAATTTACAACATCATCTATTATATTTAGATTTAGACCAATTTAAAGTAGTTAATGATACTTGTGGGCATGATGCAGGTGATGAATTATTAATTCAAATTACGGAAATTTTAGATAAAAAATTACGTAAATCAGATGTATTATCACGCTTAGGAGGGGATGAGTTTGGTGTATTATTAGAAAGCTGTGGTGTAGAAAATGCACTTGCTATAGCTAATAATTTACGACAAGCTGTAGAGGGTTTTCGTTTTGGTTGGCATACACACTCTTTTAAAATAGGCGTTAGTATAGGGATTGCAGAAATAACAGGGGAAGAAGCGAAAGCATCTGAAGTATTGAGTGCCGCTGATGCTGCGTGTTATGTGGCAAAGGAAAGTGGCCGCAATAGGGTTTGTTTTCATGAAACAGAGGCATCAGGCTCATCAACACATCAGCAAGAAATGCAGTGGGTTTCACGCTTGCAGGCAGCATTAGACAATGATTGTTTCGAGCTATTTTTACAGCGTATACAGTGTGTTGAATGCGCTGATGAAGAATCTGAACATTATGAAATATTAATCCGAATGGTGGGTGATGAGGGTGAAATTATTCCTCCAGGTGCTTTTTTACCGGCAGCAGAACGGTTTAATTTAATTGGTAGTGTCGATACATGGGTTGTTGAAAATGTTTTTAAAAAACTAGAGGCACTTAGGTCGGCAAATAGGTACCCTAAAAATTTAATTCTATCAATCAACTTATCGGGCACTTCAATGGCTAATGACGATTTACTTGAGAGAATTAGTTGTTTAATCGATGAGTCTGATTTTCCAGCAGAAAACTTTTGTTTTGAGGTTACTGAAACAGCAGCCATTGCAAATTTAAAACAGGCAACCACGTTTTTATCAAGTTTACGAGAAAAGGGCTGTAAAATTGCTTTAGATGATTTTGGGAGTGGACTTTCATCGTTTGCTTATTTAAAACAATTACCGATTGATTATTTAAAGATTGATGGTTTATTTGTTAAAGATATCGCAGTTGATAATATTGATAAAGCTTTTGTAGAATCAATCAACCAGATCGGCCAAGTTATGAGCTTAAAAACGATAGCTGAGTTTGTTGAAAATGATGAGATCATGAGTATTTTAATGGATATTGGGGTGAATTATGCGCAAGGATACGGTATTCATAAACCCACTGCTTTTGATGAAGTTTTTCCAATAACCTAAATTGGGTATCTATTACTCGATCTTCCCGTTTTTAAATTTTTTTTACCCATTGACTCCTACTAAACCAAAAAAATAGTTCCCATGCTCTGCATCACAGCCATTAAGTTAAGCAATTTTTTGTAGGATGTGCTGACGACAGGAAGCGCATCAGTTGTAAATGATGCGCTTCGTCCCTCAGCACATCCTACCTGTTTACCTTAATGGCAGTGATGCTCTGCGTGGGGGTTATTGCGAGATGACAAATATTTTCCAGTCTGATTTAGAAAAGTGAAAGGAGTTAGTTATTAACCCACGAGTCCTTATATTCTTATTGGTTTCAATAGGTTTAATTACCCTGCCACATATAAACCATATTCCTTTACCCATATTTTTTGTATTTAATACGTTATTAGTTTGGCGATTTATTTGCATCTGGAATAAAAAGTACCTACCCAATGGAGCTACACTTTTTGTAGTGACTTTTGCCGCTATTATTTTACTTTATCAACAACACCAAGGTATTTTTGGGCGAGATGCTGGAACCAGTATATTTATTACTGCATTAGGTCTTAAGTTATTAGAAATTAATAAGGAACGGGATCTGTATCTGGTCACTTACCTTGCCTTTATTGTTGCGGTCTCCCAATTTTTATTTCAACAAAGCATTTTAATGGCAGTTTATATTTTAATTGTCACTTGCGTTTTGCTAGCAACTTTAATTTCAATTAATAGCCAAAAACCAGAAACATTTCCAGCCTTAAAAACAGCTACGGTGATCGTTTTACAGGCACTGCCTATTAGCATTATTTTATTTATTTTGTTTCCAAGAGTTGAAGCGCCACACTGGATGATGTTTGGACAACAGAACTCAGCAAAAACTGGGCTAAGTGATAGCCTAGAGCCTGGGGCGATTAGTCAATTGGGGATGTCTGATGAGCTGGTTTTTAGAGTCAAGTTTTCAGGTAAATTACCCGCACGCAAAAATCGCTATTGGAGAGGCCCTGTATACTCATATACGGATGGGCAGCGTTGGACTGAACTAAAGCTCCCTACAGCTAATGATATTTTAAGCAAGCCGA
>JALSLS010000315.1 GCA_026988195.1 Methylomonas sp. | reverse complement strand
TAAGTAGCCGCAGCTGACAATAGGTGTTTAATGGTATGCCCACTCAATAATTGACCGCTTAATTCGAAAAAAAACTTATCAGCCATCTCAAAAACCTTGGCAAGGAGATAACACAGTAGCCCATACATTAGGTAATAGCGGTGCGTGTATTGAGCTTTGTAGAAGAAAAGTATAACCGGAATTGCTGCTAATGGTGCTAATTGCATAAAGCCATAAAAACGCAAATCATCCGTATAATGCCAATAAATAACGCTGGAGAAGCCTAATAAAATAGCAATAGGCAGAGCTGGCTTCTCGTTGAAGCCTGGGATATTCTCGGTTAACAATGCGACAAATAAAGCCATAAAACTGATCATCATCGGCAGGCGATCCCAGACTAGAGTTTGATTATTCGGATTTAAGTGATAATAACTAGAGCCCATAGCCACAAAAATAAGACCGACAAAAAATGTTAGCCATGAGAGTGAGGCTTTACTCTTATCGTTTAAACACAAAAATAGACCCATCAAGCCAATAATGGTAAAAGGCAGGTTACTGATCACATTAGCAAAGTTAGGGATGCCAAAGCGGTATCGGTTATTGGACAGAAGGTGGTAATCAAGGTCTTGGGGGATAGGTGCAGTTATAAGTATAACTGCAATAAATAAGGTTAAAAAGCTAATAGATATAAGCCATTTTTGAGCCAAGCTGATGTTTAACATTATTAGCACCTATTGTTTGTATTTTGATATTGAGAAGTAAATTTCGAAAAGAAAAAAGGGTTTGACAATAATACATTAAGTTGCCAATAGTCTCTCAAATTGAACAAGCGCCTATTCTGAAACTATTAATGTAAAAGATTGTAACATTGATCTATAATTATGTTTTACCAGTAGTTTGTTATAAGAAGGGCTTATGTCAGCAGTTATTGAAGAGAAGGCAGTAAAGGGGTTGCGAGAGGTCGCATTGTTAGGTTTTTGTACGGTTGCATTATTTTTCTTTATTGCGCTTATTACTTTTAGTAATGAAGATGCAGGGTGGTCGCATAGCGGTTCTATGTCGATTATTAATAATGCCTGTGGGGTAGTTGGTGCTTGGGGAGCAGATTTTGTTTTAAGTATTTTTGGTTTAATGGCTTATCTGTTTCCTACCATGATTTTATGGCATGGCTACCTTGTTTATACACAAGCTGAGAAAGACAATGGAAAATTGATTATTGCTATCAGGTGGACAGGGTTTGTAGCAACATTAATTTCGGGCAGTGCAATTTTTTATTTACATATTTTAAGGTTGCAGATTGACCTTCCAGGCAGTACAGGCGGTATTTTAGGGCAAGAAGTGGGTGAGGTATTATTGCTTGTTCTGGGTAATTCAGGTGCAACTTTATTACTATTAGCCCTTTTCTTAGCAGGGATTACTCTTTTTACTGGCTTGTCCTGGATTGCCTTATTGGATTTTGTAGGTAAGTATTCTTTATTGATAGTTACAGCAGTCTATAAAAAATGTTTATCACTCTTTGGAAGTTATAAAGATCAAAAGGTACGAACAAAGCAACTAAAAAAACAACAGCCAGTTAAACAAAAAGAAGCAAAAAAATCTAGGTTAAAAATTGCCCCGTTGATGAAAAAATTTGATCAAGGAGATAGGGAGGCTAAAGAAAGTCAGGGCGATATTTTTGAAGAAGCATTTGATTCAAAGTCGTATAAAGGAAAGCTTCCTCCACTGGCACTACTTGATAAAAGAGTTTCAAAGGTTAAAGGATATTCCGAGAGTGACTTAGAGGAAATGTCACGCAAGGTTGAGGATGCCTTACAGGACTTTAATGTAGTTGTTGAAGTTGTAGCTGTTCACCCTGGGCCTGTAATTACACGGTTTGAATTGAAATTAGCGGCAGGTTTAAAGGTTAGCCGAGTGAGTGGGCTATCAAAAGATATTGCTCGGGGGCTATCAGTAACCAGTGTGCGAATTGTTGAAATTATTCAAGGGAAATCTGTTATTGGTTTAGAGATTCCTAACCGAGAAAGAGAAATGGTCTGTTTACGTGATCTTATTGCTGCACGTAGCTTTGAAAAAGCAAAATCAAAGCTTACCTTTGCTATGGGGAAAGATATTGCAGGTAATCCTGTGATTGCAGATTTAGGGAAAATGCCTCATGCTCTGGTTGCAGGGACAACGGGGTCAGGTAAATCAGTCGCTATTAATACCATGATTCTGAGTTTGCTTTATAAGGCAACTCCTGAAGAAGTTCGCTTAATAATGATTGATCCAAAAATGCTTGAGCTGTCGGTGTATGAAGGGATTCCACACTTGTTAACCCCCGTCGTAACAGATATGAAAGATGCACAAAACGCATTGCGTTGGGCCGTGGCAGAAATGGAACGACGTTATAAATTAATGTCTAAAGTTGGGGTGCGAAATCTAGCAGGGTTTAATCAATTAATTGCTGACGCGGAGAAAAAAGGAGAGCCTATTCGGGATCCTTTATTCCAATTAACTGAACCTTTAGAAGAAGGAGAAGCGTTTCCGACTTTAACCCATCTACCTAGTATCGTCATTGTGATTGATGAGCTGGCTGATATGATGATGATTGTGGGGAAGAAAGTAGAAGAATTAATCGCAAGGTTGGCGCAAAAGGCCAGAGCTGCGGGGATTCATTTGGTCTTAGCAACTCAGCGCCCATCAGTTGATGTATTAACAGGCTTGATTAAAGCTAATGTTCCAACCCGTATTTCTTTTCAAGTATCGTCAAGAATTGATTCAAGAACTATCCTTGACCAGGGGGGAGCTGAAGCTTTACTAGGAAATGGGGATATGTTGTTTTTACCTTCAGGAACCAGTATTCCTATTAGAGCACATGGTGCTTTTGTTGATGATCATGAAGTACATAAAATTGTAGAGTTTTTAAAGCAAACAGCCCCAGCTAATTATTTAGAAGAGATTACCCAAGAACGTTCCGATATGGGGGAGACTGTGGCTGAAGGAGGGGGGGATTCGGAAATGGATGCTTTATATGATGAAGCAGTCATGTTTGTAACCGAGACAAGAAAAGCATCTATCTCAAGTGTACAACGAAGGTTTAAAGTAGGGTATAACCGAGCTGCGCGTATGATTGAGGATATGGAAGTTGCTGGTGTAGTCAGCGGGCCTGAAGGCAATGGATCCCGACAAGTATTAGCGCCACCCGCCCCCAAGGATTAAAATGAGTCCCTTTATAATTACTATTTTTAGCCTAATACTTATATCAGGATTTTGTGGCTGGTTTTTTAGCCGAAATAAACCAGTGGAAAAACCAGTTAAAGCCATGCTGTTTGTATTGTATTTTTGGGTGGGTTTTTTTATTCAGTTGATGTTAATTGCTGCACTATACTATTTTGGTTTATTTAAAGAATATTTCTGATTTCGGGGTATTATTTCATGCACGCTCCTTAAAAAAATTGTGCGTATTCTTTAAAATAATATGGCTTGTGAGTAGACAAGGATGATGTAGGAGCGCCCGGCCTCGGCGCGATTAAAATAATGCTCTTTTCTCTGGAATTTCCAATTATCTTCGCACTGGCTGGGGTATAGATATTCCTGATTACGTACGGGTCTCAGCCATGTTTTAAAAACACCGACTCAACTGTTGTACGTCATCTTGGCAGGGATTCACATTATGCTATCCTACATAATGCCCTTTGGGTAAATGCAAATCTGTTCCAGACAGATTTGTGCCGAGATCCAGACTCCAAGGATGGGATGATTGTATAAACAAGTATCTGCTAATTATTCAGATCGTACATCCCTATACACTGGATACCAGCAATCCCTGCTGGTATGACGTGGACCTGGTTTGCTGTATATGGCGGAAGCTCATGGGTAATCAGGTAGATATTTGCTCCTGCAATATCTGCATTCACTACATCCATGTAGATTATGCACGTAGGTAGAGCAATGCAGGAGCAATTGCCGAGGGCAGACGCTCCTACCAAGCACTACATTAAAGATGCTAAATAGTTACGAATGAACAGACCTTTTATAAACAGTCTGAACCGCTATCTATAAGATCAACGTTCCTGAAAAGCATTGCTAAAGCCTCTACTAACAGGTTTCATTAAATAATCAAGAATGGTTTTTGAGCCAGTAATAAGGCTAGCCTGAACAGTCATCCCTGGAATGATTTTCATTAACTCAGGGTTATTACCCACATAGTTTTTTTCAAGTTCAATACGCGCTAAGTAGTAAGGGTTCAGTTTTTCATCTAAGTAAGTAGAAGGCGATATTTGTTTTACTTTAGCCGCAATAAAACCAAACTTACCCGCATCATAACTATCAACTTTCACTTCAGCGGCTTGACCGATACGAATATGCCCTACATCTTCTGGTAATATGCGTGCTTCAACAATTAAATCTCCATTAACGGGGACGATTTGTAAAATCACACTGCCAGGCTGAACCACGGAGTTAATGCTAGTAATAGAAATACCTTGAATAATACCAGAAATAGGGGCAATTAAGTTCAATCGGCCAACACGATCTTTTGCTCTAACTAATGATTTTTCTACTTCAGCCAATTGGCCTGCAACCTCTGACACCTCAAACCCTACTTCTTTGTTTTGTTTGGCAATAATATCGTGGCGGCGATTTTTTGCTTCTTCTATGGCCAAGGATGCAACGTTAACACTGTCTTTTACAGAGCGTAATTGACTTTCTACACTGGCTAACTGGCTTTTAGTTGATAGCAGGTCTGTTTGAGAGACAATATGTTTAGCCGTTAGTTTTTCACGCATAGCTACTTGTTGTTGGAGTAACTTTATTTCTTTTTCTAGTGCACTTACTTGGTTTTTTTGTCTCAGGCGTTCACTTTTTCTTTGACGGGTTTGAGACTTTAAAAGCTCTAACTCACTCTTTACACTTGTTATTTGTGCATAATAACTGGCCATTTCTTTAGCAGATAAACTAGGGTATTGTTTTCCTAACTCTGCAAAATCTGGTTTTCTATTTTCTTCAACGGCGGTAAGCCTTTCAAGCGTTAGTGATAAATTTGCCTTTCTGATATTTAATTGATCATAGTCGGCTTGTGAAACGGGCATGGAGAATTTAATCAGCGAATCTCCAGGGTTAACTAAGTCACCATTTCGGACGCTGATTTCACTGACAATTCCACCCTCAAGATGCTGAATGTCATGAATATATCCGCTTGGAACGACTTCACCTCTGGCAATAGTGACTTCGTTAACACTGGTTAATGAAGCCCAAAAAACAATGGCAATAAATAAGCATAAACTAAAATAAATAGCGGCTTTAATAACGCCTGAAACGCCTTGCTCTTCAAGTTGAATGGCTTGTGCTAAAAAGCGAGCTCTGGCTCTAGGTAAATTTACAACGGCTTGATCTTTCATTGTTATTCTTCCATTAAAATAGAAATTGCTTCGTCCGCAGCACCCGCAAATTTTATAGAGCCTTGATCCATTAGAATGACTTTATCAGCTAACCTAATGTGACTAGGGCGGTGACTTACCATAATCATGGTGCATTGCCCTTTTAAGGCCTGAAGTTGTTTCATAAAGCGCGTGTCACTTTCATAGTCTAAAGAAGCGCCTGGCTCATCAAAAAGGACAATACTGCTGGAGCTAACAAATGCACGAGCAATAGAAACTGAGCGTAAGAAGCCAGGAGGGAATTTATCGGTGGAATTATCAGTTAGGCGGGTATTAAAGCCATCAGGTAGTGCCTGTATTTCATCCAATACTCCCGCTTTTTCAGCTGCACTGTGTAAATCAGACTCTGTTGCAAGTCCATTGGCTAAACGCATGTTTTGTGCAATGGTTCCGTAAAACATAGTTGTATCTTGGGGGACGTAAGCGATTGAACGCCTTAATTCCATAATATTAAGTTGACGCATATCAATATTATCTAAGAAAATTGCACCCCCTTGTGGTGTATACATACCTGCAATCATTTTTAATAAAGTCGATTTTCCAGAGCCTGTATAACCTGTAATAGCGACCAATTCACCAGGGTTTATATCAAATGAAACACCTAGCAGCGCTGGGTTCTGGTCTGCACCATAGCGGAAGCTTACTCTATCTAATCGAATATAACCTTTTATATTTTTGACCACCAAGTCATTACTAAAGTCAGAACGTTCAACGGGGATTTTCATCAACTGATTAATTTGTTTCATCGATTTAAAAGCCTGTTGAAACTTGGATATTGATAAAAAAGCACCTTGTAGCGGTGATAATACTCGCCAGACTAAAGCCATGGTTGCAATTAAGGCACCAATAGATAAGGTGCCATCAATAACGGCTAATGCACCTAGGCCTAACACAGCTAAGGCAGTGATTGTCATCATGGCTTGAGCTAGGTTATTCATCACAGAATTGATCACAAAGGTATCATAATTGGCGATGATGGTTTCACCTGAAACTTCTCTAAAACGTTCTTTCCAAACGCTTTCACCACCAATCGCTTTAATTTCTTTTCGGCCAGAAAAGGATTGAATTAACATCTTTTGCTTGTTGGTTCTGGCTTTTCCTGAGCGGCTGACTTTTCGGTTGATTTTTGGGATAAGTAGGAGTCCAGCCACAATATAGCCAAACACCATGACCAGAGGGACAAAAGCAATAGAGCCAGAAAGAATAGCGATAACAATCAGAAAAAGTAATACAAAGGGAAGTTCTAATACAACAGATGCATTGGAACCGGTAAAAAAATCACGAACTGAGTCAAATTGTTTTAGTTGAGAAAGTTGAGCGGCTACTGTTGAACGCTCAGTGTTAATGGGAGGGAGGTGTAATAGCTTTTTAAAGGTTTCTACCCCGATTAAATAATCCATACGCCCAGCCACAGCACCTAATATTTTGGCGCGTAAAAACCGGAGAACCAAATCAGTAATGATTAAAATAGCAACGCCTGAGAGTAGTAAAGGGAGGCTGTCTAATGACCTTGTACCAATGACTTTATCGTAGATAACCATGATAAATAAAGGCACTAAAAGAGCAACAATATTAATAACAAAGGTCATGCCAAATAGGTGAAAAATTAATTTCCGAAAACGATCTGTTAAATCGGCAAACCAATTGGCACTAATATCTGAAGAGCTAGGCATACCATGTGAGGCATGTTTGTCAGTAAAAAGATAAGCAGTCCCTTTTATATTGAGGTCTTGAGTGGGGCTAGTCACTATTTGTTCTGTTTGCGCATCAAAATAGCTGATTTCATTATTTTCGTTTTTGAGCAGAACGTAGACTTTATCCGTTTTTGTAATGAAAATACTAGGATAGAGTTCTGCTTTTAACTGATTTAAAGGGGTAATCAAGGGTGAGCTATCATAGCCAATATTGACTAATATATTGCGTAAATCAACCAAGTCAATTTCTTCAGTAAAATGAGGAAGTGCTTCAATCAGTTCGCGTGCTACATTTTTCCAACCTAATGCTTTGAGTAATGGGAATAAACAAGCTGCGTAAGGGGAGTCTGACGAAAATTTAGCATTGTTTTTGTTCCTTAATGCCTCGGCAAATTTTTCTGAAGCATCTTTATATTTCTGGGCAGTTACTGAACCTGCTTGTTGTGTTTGTGCAGAATCTGTCATATTTATGATGTTTTATTGCTTGCTATGAAGCACTAGCTGGCCATTTTTTAGGGTATATTGTCTATCACAGATACTTAGAAAAGACGGACGATGAGAGACAATGATGATGGTTCTTTTTTGCTGTTGCATTTGCTGGATAACTTTAATTAATTGTTTATCATTTTTTACATCAAAATTAGCATTAGCGTCATCAAAGAGAATGATTTGCGGGTGACCAATGAGGGAGCGCACCAGGATTATTTTTTGTTTTACGCCTTCGGGTAAATTATTCATTGCGGCTCCCCCTATAAAGGTATCGAGACCATTGGGAAGGTTTGATAAGATTTTTTCAAGGCCTAGTAGTTTAGATATTTCAATTGCATCCTTGGTGGCCTGACCTTCACGGTATAAAGTCATATTTTCCAGAATAGTCCCTTCCACTAACACTCCGTGCTGAGGCGCTATACCAATCTGAGAGCGTAGGTACTCGGCGTTATAGTTTTGAAGATCAACATTATCGAGTTTGATTGCCCCGCTATCCGCTTCAAGAAAACCAGAGAGTAAATTAATTAAGGTTGTCTTACCTGCACCATTGTTTCCTGAAATGCCAATAGATTCACCTGGTTTAATACTAAGTGATAAATCATTAATCAGATTTTTTTCTTGTTTAGGGTATTTAAATTTAACATGCTCTAGTTCAATAGAGCCTTGTAGCTTTGACTCGGTTTTTAATTCACCAGAGGCTTCTCTCGGTATTAAAAATAGCTCATTCACTTTATTAAGAGCCAACCTGACAGATTGAAATTGTATCCATATATTCATCGCTTTTAGTCCAGGTTGTAAAACCCGACTGGTTAGCATGGTGCCTGCGGCTAACCCCCCGATGGTTAAATCACCATGAACCACATAAATACTGCCAAACCCGACAAAACTGATAACAGCTAATTGAGAAAAGGTTGCGCCAATCCCTTGAACTATACTATTTAAACGGCTTAGCTCATAAATACTTTCAGCAGATTGTAATTGTAATTTTTCGTACCGTCTAAGCATAAAAGATTCCATTGCCATGGATTTTACAGTGTGGATACCTTGTAAAATTTCAATAATGAAATTTTGCCGATGATCCTCCATAACAGAGCGAGTGACCAAAGCTTGGTGAAGTTTTTTACCGGTGTAAATTGAAACAATAAGAAAAACCATTAATAAAACAATAGGAATAGCAATTAATGGCCCCGCTATCATGCCGACTAGAACCAAAAAAAGCAGTGCAAAGGGTAAGTCCATCAATAGCAATATTGATTGTCCTGAGTAAAATTCCTGTATTTTCTCGAGAGCATAAATCTTATCAATATAATACCCAGCTGGTTTGTCTTCAAAATCTTGAGTGCGTGTATGTAAAATTTGATCTATTGCATCAAGACTAACAGAATGATCAAATTTGGCACTTTCCCAACTTAATATAATAGAACGCCAAGTTTTTAATAAGAAGTCAAAAAATATAATGATCAGCATACCCACAATTAAGACTAGAAAGGTATCTGTAGCCTGGTTGGGGATAATTCTGTCATAGACTTGTAAAATCACTACCGGTAAAGCTAATGCCAATATATTAATCAGTAGGGACGAGATGATGACTTCAGGGCGGCACCATGTTTTAGGTAGGGTAAAAGACTGCAAGAATTTATACTCCATGTAGGGAAAACGTTTATTACAACTTTATTACAACTTTATTACAATATAGTAGGTATTAATTTTTTTTTATAAAAAATATGTAACCGTTCAGTCCCCCTCTTTGGAAAAGAGGGGTTAGGGGCGATTTTATTAGACAAATCCCCCTTTTTCAAAGAGGAGAAGTGAATGGTTACGAAAATATAGTTGATCCTGATTATACTTCGCGCGGTCACGACTGCGGCTTTCTAACCGCTGAGTTTTTGCCAATAGCTACGTTGCTGAAACAGTTGCGTAGCTTGCTATGCGCCTGTTTCAGCGCCTTGCTATTGACAAAAATCAGCAGCTTATAAATTCCGCATCCGTGACCGCGCGAAGTATACCTATGAGTTTCCGCCAAATCATATGGAAAAAGAATAACCCTTGTGCTACGCGTCATCCCCGAGGTCTTTTGTCGGGGATCCATTTTCAGTAAACTAGATTCCTGCTAAGAGAATGCAGGAATGACGAGGTTGCATTGTTGGCTTTTTTTAAATGGCGGAAGCTCATGGGTAATCAGGTAGTTGATTGAATTATTGTTGTTTAGTTTAGAGGCTCCTCTCTTAAATAGTATTTTTTTTGTGTGATGCAACTCTCAAACTTTAAAACCAAGTTTGTGGATATTTTTGTATCTGCGGGGGGAATCACAAAAAAACAAGCAAAGCTAAGTAGAATTAGATAACGGATAAATTTTTGGTGGGTTGTCATGGCGGAAAATAACAATAATGATCGTAACAATACTTTAAAAGAAGAGTTTCTTTTTACTGAAAGGTCAAAGGATATACTAAGAGAAAAACAATCACTGGCTTTAGATGCCGTTGAGGAGAGTAAAAAGGAAGAACTTTTCTTACAAAATATATTTTTAAAATCCGATGATAACCCATTGGTTTTAGGTAATTCTGAGCAACCCGCTGGTTACCTAGCAAACCTTGAATCTAAGTTGCAGGCTGAAACACAAACACTGGCAAGGGAGAGAGAAGAAGGGGTATCCAAACTGGAGGGATTAAATCTTTCCACTGAAAGAAGTTCGGTTGGTGATATAGAAAAAGCAGAAGAAATTAAGTTTACTCAACTCATACTTGAGCCTAGCAAAGATATTAATGCCACTCGTTCAAATAGGATAGTTCAGAACCAAGAGCCAGAACAGAGTGAAAGTGCTGCTTTTGTAGGGGAGGCAGGTGAGAGTAATACATTTTCTTTAGCAAAAGAAGTGTCTCAAGTTAGCACAAGTGAATTAGATATTGTAGATAGTATTGAGAATAAAGCACCAGAAATAACAGAGGTCAATCTCGGAGAATCTGCTGAAGATACTGTTGTAACATTGACGGCTCAGCAGCTTTTAGCTGGGAGTTTTGATGCTGATGGAGATGGAGATACCCTAAGTATTCAATCAATATCAGTTGCTCCAGAGTATGGCATTGTGGAAATTAATGCATCGGGTCATTATATCTTTACGCCCGCTGAAAATTACAATGGCGAAGATGTCCGCTTTACTTATATTGTTAGCGATGGCGAACATGAGGTAACAGCGAGTGCATCTCTTTCTGTTACCGCTATTAATGACCTTCCTGATGTGGGCTCAGTAAATCTAGGGCTGACAAATGAAGATGTAAGCAAAACTTTTTCAGCCACTGATTTGCTTGCAAATAGTACAGACGTAGAGGGTGACCGATTATCTATAGCTTCTGTTACTGTTGATCCAGAATATGGTGAGATTGTAGATTTAGGTGAAATAAAAGAAGACAATGGAATTAAATTCTCAGCTAAAGAGTTATTGGTTAATAGTTCAGATGCCGATAGCTTGCTGGTGGTTGATGTTTCAGTAGATGAAAAATTCGGAACGGTAGGATTCAGTCCTGACCGTGAAGGTAATATTGAAACCGTTAAATTCACCCCTGCCGAAGATTACAGTGGCGATGATGTACCGCTAAACTTTGTCGTTTCTGATGGGCATGAAAAAGTGGAAGGCACTGCCAGTATAGATGTGACTGAGGTTAATGATACCGAGGTGGTGGGCAAAGTTGATTTAGGGTCGATCAAAGAAGACAGTGGAATCAAATTCTCAGCTAAAGAATTACTGGTCAACAGTTCAGACGCCGATGTCGATGGTGATAGCTTGCAGGTGGTGGATGTCTCAGTGGATGAGAAGTTTGGAACGGTAGAATTCAGTACTGATCGTAAAGGCAATATTGAAACTGTTAAGTTCATCCCTGCGCAAGACTATCATGGTGACGATGTCCCACTCAACTTTACCGTCTCTGATGGTTATGAAAAAGTGGAAGGCACCGCCAGTATAGATGTGACTGCGGTTAATGATCAGCCTGTTATTACTGTGATGGATACCACGGTAACAGAAGATGTAGCACAGGTTATAGCCACAGCAGCGGACTTAGATGGAAGTATTGATAGCAGCACCCTGAGCGCAGAACATGGCACAGTTTCCATCGATGATAATGGCAATGTCACGTATACCCCTGATGCAGACTATAACGGAACCGATACAGTCTCTATCTCAGTGACTGATAATGAAGAGGGGGTTACTACACAAGTTATTAACCTGACAATTGATAGTGTCAATGATAATCCGGTAACAGTAAACGATAGTGTAACAGTAGAAGTAAATCACTCCTTGGTTCTTGATGGGGCGGATGATTATATAGTGGCTGAATCGCCTATAATCAATGAAAATAGTGAGCCTTATACAGTACAAGTAACAGTAACTCCTAGTGAGGGTGACTATGGGTATATTATTAGTAATGGTGGGCAAACAGGTGGCGCTACAGGCTTCTATATAACTCAAGGTGTTTATCAAACTGGAGATAATGAACACTTTCAGTTTGGTGTGGCAAATGAATCTCAAAGTTTTCACTTTGTAGGTGGAAGTATTATTCAAGGAGAAGAGACTACATTAACTATTGTTTATGACGGTAGTTCAATGTCTATTTATCAAGATGGGACATTTGTCGGGGCAGATGATACAGCTGGTGCAGGTAGGGATGCCAGTATGCAAAATGTGACACTTGGTGGGCCTTCCAATATACCCAATGCTTATGAATATGGAGGAGAGATAGATGATGTACAAATTTATAATCAAGCCTTAAGTTCGGAACAGGTTACCTCTATTCAAGGTGGCAGCATAATAGATAACTCATCGTTAGCATTACATTATGATTTTGAAGGTGAAAACCCATTAACCGATAAATCAGGAAATGGGAATAATGCGATAGCACATGGGGATGCTCATGTTATAGAAAGTGGTACTAAAGAAGTTGCAATAGAAACCAATGAAGACACAAGTTTAATAATCACAGCTAATAGTTTACTAGCCAATGACACTGATGCTTTAGCTATCACAGCGGTAGCAGTAACGGACGATAGCGATAGAATAGTTAGTTTAGATGATGATCGTGATGATCGTGATGATCGTGATGATCGTGATGATCGTGATGATCGTGATGATCGTGATGATCGTGATGATCGTGATGACCATGATGACCATGATGACCATGATGATCGTGATGACCATGATGACCATGATGACCATGATGACCATGATGATCGTGATGACCATGATGATCGTGATGACCATGATGATCGTGATGACCATGATGATCGTGATGACCATGATGATCGTGATGATCG
>JALSLS010000314.1 GCA_026988195.1 Methylomonas sp. | reverse complement strand
TCTTTTGGCTCCATAGGCATGCTAGAAAAACAGTTACGTAGCCCGCTATGCGCCTGTTTTCCTAACACGCCTATGAAGCCAAAACCCTGCGCCATACTTTCGGGTATTATTAAATCCTCGTTCCTTATTTCCTTAATTTAATGGCAGTGATGGAAACCGTGGGAGCCATCAATGCCGCAACCCTTTTTAACGATAGATATAGACTAGGGAACGTGTATGGAATAACTTCCCGAAATTATAACGTAGGATTTTTGTTTCAGGTGGAATGACCTCATGAGGCGCATAGCAAGCTACGCAATGAATGAGGTCATTCTATCTGGAGCAAAAAGACAAGTTAGAAATCGGGAAGTTGTTTCATGCACGTTCCTAAAGTATACGGATAATCAGAAATAAATATCAGCCATTAAAATAGGTTTAACAGATGACCACACCATTGTATTACCAGTACTGGGGCAAAGCCTCTAAAGAAGATAATAGTTATCACCTATTGCCTTATCATTGTTTAGATGTGGCGGCGGTAGGGTATTTATTGCTCTCACCCGATAACCCCCTATGTAAAAAATTAGCAGCCCAATTACAGGTATCACCAGAATGGCTAAGAGACTTTTTTATATTTTGCTTGGCGTTGCATGATTTGGGTAAATTTTCTCGATCATTTCAAGGGTTAAGGCAAGGTTTATCCTCTGATTTAGTGAAAGAAAATAATAGAATGCCCTACAGTGAGCGCCATGATAGTCTAGGGTTTTGCTTGTGGAGAGACGGACTTCAATCGGCTCTGGCTGAACAACTTGATTTCTCTGACCTCAACTCTAAAGAAATTAAAACATGGTTTAAATATTATGAGCCTTGGATGGAGATAGTCACAGGGCATCATGGTGTTCCTCCAAAAAGAAAACTTAAAGAACGATTAAATAACTTCTTTCAGGCGGAAGACGAGCAAGCGGCTTTATGCTTTACACAAGATGTATTTAATCTTTTTTTAAAGGATTTTGATTTTCGCCCTTTATTAGACAGAAGCCTAAAAAAACGATTGCAAACAGTTTCATGGCAGCTAGCGGGTGTTGCTGTATTGGCGGACTGGACAGGTTCTAACCAAGATTATTTTAGCTATTATAGTAAACCGCAGGATTTAAAGGATTATTGGCAGAAAATAGCCTTAGCTAATGCACAAAAAGCGATAGGAGTATTACCTATACCCATAAGAACCAGCCCATTCACCCATATTCAAAACCTTTTCCCTTTTATTGAACAAGCCACACCTTTACAAAACTATGCCATTAATGAACCGCTTCCCAATAAGCCGCAGCTATTCATTTTAGAAGATGTCACAGGAGCAGGTAAAACAGAAGCGGCTTTGACATTAGTGCATCGCTTGCTAGACAAAGGTTTGGCTGATGGTTTATATGTCGCTTTGCCAACGATGGCAACAGCTAATGCAATGTATCAGCGGTTGGGTAAGGTATATGGTAAATTTTATCAGGTAGATGATAATCAGCCATCATTAATTTTGGCACATGGTGCAAGGGAGTTGTCAGAAAGTTTTAGGGAGTCAGTGCTTTTATCTGAACAATCATCACAAGATAGTGATTATCAAACAGGTAAAAATGAGCAAGAACAAGAACTCAGTGCTACCGCTTATTGTAATGCCTGGTTAGCAGATAGCCGTAAAAAGGCTTTATTAGCTGATGTAGGCGTGGGAACATTAGATCAGGTTTTATTAGCGGTATTACCCGCCAGACATCAATCTTTACGACTATTAGGGTTAGGCAGAAAGATTCTACTGGTTGATGAAGTCCATGCTTATGATGGTTATATGCAGAAACTATTGAATGCCTTACTGGAAGCGCATGCCCGCCAAGGAGGCAGTGTTATTTTATTGTCTGCCACTTTACCGCAAGTGATGCGTGAGGCATTAGTGTCTGCATTTCATAAAGGCTTAGGAGAAGAGCCGCCCCAATTGGTAAAGGAAAAAGAATATCCACTGGTCACGCATACGCCCGCAGTTAATGAAGTAGAACATGCCATTGATACCCGAGAAGAGGTTAAGCGTACGGTAAAAGTTGAGCGCTTAGCGAGTGAGCATGCGGTGTTAGAGGCCATAAAACAAGCGGCAAATGCAGGGCAATGTGTTTGCTGGATTCGCAATACTGTTAAATCCGCACGACAAGCCTATCAAGATTTATTGGTTGCAGGAATAGAATCCGCTCAGTTGAGTTTATTCCACAGTCGTTTTGCCATGGGTGACCGGCAAATCATAGAAAAACAGACTTTAGACCGGTTTGGTAATGACTCAACACCGCTGCAACGAAAAGGGCAGGTGCTTATCGCCACTCAAGTCGTTGAGCAATCTTTAGATTTAGATTTTGACTTGATGATTACCGATCTTGCGCCAATTGACCTTATTATCCAAAGGGCAGGGCGATTACAACGGCATGTACGTGATAAAGAGGGTAATAGACTAACGGAGAAAGGCGCAAAAGATCAACGAGGACTGCCTTTATTATGTGTGTATTCTCCAGACCCTGCGGATGGTGTAGATAAGGACTGGCTAAAACCAGATCATGCGGGTACGCAAGCGGTTTATCCGCACGTAGGGCAATTATGGCTAACAGCAAAACTCTTGCTGGGGAATATTGAAAATCAATTCACCATGCCACAAGATGCCAGAAACTTAATTGAGGGTGTGTATTCATCTGAAGCAGAAGATAGCATACCGCCTGAACTATTAGATGCTTCTTGTATTGCAGAAGGAGAGATTATGGTGCAAAAAAGTATGGCGAATTTAAATGTCCTTAAATTAGATAAGGGCTACACTTATTCAAGTGGTGACTGGGATGAAGAAACTAGAATACCGACTCGATTAAGCGAACAGGAAACTATTTCTGTGGCTTTGGCTGTTTGGGACGGTAAGGCATTAAAACCTTATATTGCAAACCAACAATATGCCTGGGCATTAAGCACCATTAAATTACCTGATTATGAATGGGAAAAAGCACAGCAAGCTATTCCAGAAAAATTAAAGCCTTTTATCGAAAGTTTGAAAGAAGAAACAAAAGCTTTGCGTTGGTTAGAGGTTTTTCCGCTTAGCAGTGAAACAGAAGCTTATTATACGGCTAAAGATGGGTTTAAGGTTCCGTAGAATGACTTTTCGAGGTAGAGAGTTGACGGTGAAATTAAATACATATAATGTACGAAATATACATTATATTGTACATTATATTTTGAGGTAATAAGAATGAAAACGATCACATCAACAGAAGCAAGACAAAATTTTAGTGCGGTTATTTCGGCAGTAGAAGAGAACCCAGTCACTATCTCCAAACAAGATAAAGAAGTTGCTGTCATTATTTCTTCTGCGAGGTATCAAGAGCTTAAAAAACTGGAGGATATTTTATATGGAAAAGCAGCTGAATTAGCGATTAAAGAAGGCTTTGCCTCTGACAATGAGGTTTCAGAATTACTTGCTAGCATTGAGTAATGAAAACTATCAAATTAACCAAGCAGGCTTTGAAAGCACTAAAACTTTTATCAAAAAATGATATTAAGACGGCAAAAAGACTAAAAAATATTATTGAAAAACTGAGAAGTAATTCAATAATTGGCGAAAGCCTTCAAGGATATAGCCAATTTAAAAGACTAAAAGCAGGTAAATATAGGCTTATTTATACCAGCCAAGAAGAACTGGTTTTAATTGCTATTATTGAAAAAAGAGAGACTGTTTATCAGACCTTTGCGCATTTACTTAAAAATTCTAATTTTTTAGAGTAGTTAATAAGTTGTTCCCATATTGAGAGCGATAATCCCAGCTACCAACTTAAAGCAGGACAGGTCTTCATGCAAAAAAGTAGGGTGGGCAGTTTTTTTGCCCACCATCAATGCTGCAACTATTTTTCTGGAAGAAAATGGAGTTGATGGCTTAATCCAAGCTTTGCAGTATTTGGCCAAAGCAAAGGGGATGAGCCAGATAGCAAAAGAAACAGGACTTAATAGGCAAAGTCTTTATAGAACATTAACGGCCGAAGGAAAACCAAAATTTGAAACCATAGATAAAATTGTTCATGTATTAGGATTTAAATTAACCATTGAGCCTATTTGAAATAATTCATAAATCTACCGTTCCTATGCTTCAGAGGCTGTGAAAGTATTTTGTTTTTGACTTCCCCCTTTGGAAAAGGGGGATTGAGGGGGATTTTATGAAAAATAACACATTGATATTAAAGGTGTTATTTGTATAATAAAATCTCCCCCAGCCCCTCTTTTCCAAAGAGGGGAGCTAAAAGCTAATACTTTCACAGACTCTTCAGAGTGGGAGTCATTAATAAAGCAGTGCGTTGATTGGCGGTTTTTCCGCTTAGCGGCAGCTAAACGGAAGTTTATTATACGGCTAAAAACGGATTTATAGGGTAAATCCCCACGGGCGTGGGGAACACATAATAATTCTTCTCAATAAAAAGAAAAGACTTGGTTCATCCCGATAAAAATAAGGAACAGAGATAGTTTATACGAAACAGGATTTTTTTCAAAATTTTTATAAAAAGAATAGACTCTTTACAAAACCTAATAACCTGGTTATTATAAATCGTAATTGATAAATAACGAGACTATCATTTTGAATCAAATTAAAGATATTATTGATGCAATCAGCTCTTTTTCACCAGCACCACTCGCTATTGTTGGATTAGCTTTATTGTTAGCAATCATTGTCGCAATCAAGATGTAAAATTTAGATGGGAGAACAAATGAATTTAATTACCATACCTTGGGTTCCAGTTATTCATCAAGACGGAACAAAAGGACTTATCGCACCTTGGCAAATTGCCGAAACTGATAATCCCATTATAGACATTAATGCGCCTAGACCTGATTTACAAGGTGGTTTATATCAGTTTCTTATTGGTTTATTACAAACCAGTTTTGCCCCAGAAGATGAAGATCAATGGCTGGAATACAGGGAAGCAACGCCCACGACAGATGAGCTTAAAGAGTCTTTTGAAAAGCTGGCTTTTGCCTTTGAGCTAGACAATCCTGATGGCGTGGCCTTTCTACAAGATTACGACTTACCTGAAGGTGAAACCAAACAAATAGCCGCTTTATTAATTGACGCACCTGGTGGTAATGCGCTAAAAAATAACTCCGACCATTTTGTAAAACGTGACTTAGCGAATCAGCTTTGCCCTAGCTGTACCGCAACGGCATTATTTACATTACAAGCAAATGCACCTGCTGGCGGCGTGGGACATAGAGTGAGCTTGCGTGGTGGTGGCCCACTAACAACACTTTTATTGCCAGAAAGTAAATCAGCCACTTTATGGCAAAAACTTTGGCTAAATATTCTTAATCAAGAAGAATCGGCTTTGGCTGAAACGATGGATGCTCGTGTGCTACCGTGGTTAAGTAACACACGACTATCAGATAAAAAAGGTGTAATCACAACACCAGAAGATACTCATCCATTACAACGATATTGGGGTATGCCTAGGCGCATTAGACTCACGACAACATTAGAAAATGGGGTGTGTGATCTTTGTGGAAGTCAGTCAGAACAGTTACATACAGAATTTATCACCAAAAACTACGGTGTTAATTATGATGGCGCATGGGTGCACCCGCTAACACCCTACCGTTTCGATTTAAAAAAGAAAGAATTACCTTTATCTCTTAAAGGGCAGCAAGGTGGTTTAGGCTATCGTCATTGGTTAGGGCTGGCTTTACAAGATTCAGATAATGGGGATAAAGCAGCAACTATAGTGCAATTCTATAATGAAGACCGAGGACGTATTTTTGATATGCATTCAGCCTCTTTATGGTGCTTTGGTTATGACATGGATAATATGAAAGCGCGCTGTTGGTATGAATCCCATTTTCCTGTCTTTTATATGGATGCAAAGCAAAAAAATAACCTGATGGATTGGGGGGCAGAGTTTATTAATTCAGCGCGCGAAGTGGTTAAAATTTTACGCGCACAAGTTAAAGAAGCCTGGTTCCGTCGCCCTAAAGATAT
This sequence comes from Methylomonas sp., assembly GCA_026988195.1. GTDB lineage: Bacteria > Pseudomonadota > Gammaproteobacteria > Methylococcales > Methylomonadaceae > QPIN01. Next base: position 7,050 of record JALSLS010000314.1, on the reverse strand, counting down.
AAAAGGCGATATGTCTCCTATTGATATGCAATTTTGGCAAGCGACCGAAACTGATTTTTATAAAATATTGGAACAGTTAGCTGTCTTGCCAAGCGAAACAGGTATGGCACCCGCAGAACTCTATCAAACTTGGTTTAAGACATTGGAGAAGCAAGTGTTTCAGGTCTTTGAAACGGCAACACTGGAATCAAACCCAGAAGACCTCGATTTAAAACGCATTATTTCTGCACAAAATGAATTGCGGAAAAAATTCTATAGCAATAAAACCATCAAAAATCTAAAACTAAAGGCAACGCCAGTGGAGGCTGAAAAATGAGTCAATATCGTTTTTTAGAATATGAAGATATCCAAGCAATACAAAAATGGCATAAATGGTTAGATGATAATCGTGGTGATCGCGCCCGATTACGTCGCGCAGAAAGTCCCGAAGATATTTTACTCACTGAGGCCTTTTTTAATTTTTTGCAACAAATGCCTGAGACCGATACATGGCGAAAAAACTTGGCAACCAGCGCCTGCATTGCTGGCGCACTCTCTCAGGTAAAAGCCGACAAACAAAGTAATAGCCGAATACATAATAAAAAAGACAGTGATGCAGTGAAAAGAATAGCGAGTTTTGCAGAACAGCTAGCTACGCCTCTTGAAGGTAAAGGCAAAGCACCCATGAGTGAACTACGCTTTCAACAACTGCAAAAAAGCACCAGTACTGATGACTTTTATCGGCGCATTATTAGAGCTATTCAATTATTAAATGGACAGGTTAATATTTTATCTCTGGCAAATGACACTATTCATTGGCATAAAGAATTTGAGCATCGATCCAGTGCTTCACCCGCTAATCGTCTGGCAGTGCGCTGGGCAACAGACTACTTCACTGCACACGCTAAAAACTAATCAAGGAAATATAGTATGAATCGTTTTATTCAATTACATTTATTAACGGCTTATCCACCCGCTAATTTAAACCGTGATGATATGGGTAGCCCTAAAACTGCAAAAATGGGCGGTTATGATCGTTTACGGGTATCGTCGCAATGTTTAAAAAGAACGTGGCGTACATCAGATAATTTTGCAGAGGCACTAGAAGGACATATAGGAACACGCACCAAAGCAATGGGTTCAAAAGCTTATCAGCAAATGATTGATAAAGGGATTACTCACAAAAAAGCCCTTGAATGGACTCAACCGATTGCCAGTGTATTTGGTAAATTAAAACAACTCTCAAAAAAAGAGAAAGAAGCGTTAAAAAAATTGCCGGCTGATAGTGCAGAGCGTATCAAAAAAGAATTAGTCGAACTAGAAATTGAGCAACTAGCTTTTTATGACACGCAAGAAGAGCAAGCTATTTTAAATCTGGCTAATGCTATTGCAGAGCGTGAAGAAGAAGCAAACGCAGAGGAATTAAATTTATTACGCCAAAAAGTCACGGATGTTGATATCGCCCTGTTCGGTCGAATGCTAACAAAATCAGATACTGGAAATAGTCTAACCAAGTATTGTATCGAGGCCGCCTGCCAGGTTGCTCATGCCATCAGTGTTCATCCAATAGTGATAGAAGATGATTACTTTACAGCCGTAGATGATTTAAATAACGGTCAGGAAGATACGGGCGCCGCCCATATTGGTGAAACCCGTTTTGCAGCAGGGTTGTTTTATTCCTACATTTGCATTAACCGTGAATTATTAATTGACAATTTAGGCGGTGATGAAGCTTTAGCTAATAAAGCCATTCGTGCCTTAACTGAGGCAGCCGTTAAAGTAGCTCCCGAAGGCAAACAAAACAGCTTTGCATCACGCGCTTATGCCTCTTATGTTTTAGCTGAACAAGGTAACCAGCAACCACGCTCTTTATCGGTTGCTTATTTAAAACCTATTAACAATCGTGAAAATCAAGACTTTATTACTGACTCTATTACAGCCTTAATCAACCAAAGAGACAATTTTGATAAAGTATATGGAGCTTGTGCAGACAGTCATTATCAAATTAATGCCTCTAAAGTAGAAGGGTCATTATCTGAACTGCTGGATTTTGTCAGCCAATAAGGAGGAATATATGGACACTCTTGTATTTCGACTTTATGGGGCAATAGCCAGCTGGGGTGAAATAGCGGTGGGGGAAGATCGCCATACCGCAAGTTACCCTAGCAAATCCGCTATCATTGGTTTGTTAGGTGCAGCATTAGGTATTAAACGCGACAATGAAGAAAAGCAAAATCAATTACAGCAAGGTTATGCGCTTGCTATAGAAGTGTTTTCTAACGGTCATTTATTACGGGATTACCACACCACACAAGTACCTAACGCAACAGGGAAGTTTAATTTTCGTACGCGACGGGATGAAATTATTTTAGGTAAAAAACAACTGGGCACTATTTTATCTAGTCGGGAATACCGTAGTGATGCTTTGGCTTTGGTGGCTATACGAGCTTTAGAATCCGCACCTTATTCATTAGAGGGAATTAAAGAACACCTGTTACAACCAAAGTTTCATTTATATCTGGGAAGAAAATCCTGTCCATTAGCTGCACCACTCGATCCACAGCTTATCAAACAAGAAGGCTATTATGATGCCTTAAAAGCTTATCAACATAAGCCAATGTTAGCGACTAATAAAGATTGTAAAGGTGAGGTATCAAAACGAGATATTGACTGCTTGGGGAAGCCAAAAGACCGTCATTATTACTGGGAAGGCCAGCCTAATGATTTTTCTGCCTCACTGGATTTAAAACATATGCAAACCCGTACTCGTCATGACCAACCACTTTCTCGAAAACGTTGGCAATTTACCCCGCGACAAGAACATTATTTGTTTTTACAAGGAGGTAAATAATGTATTTTTCCAGAGTGCGGCTTCGTCCTGAAGTATTAAAATCATCGCAACTTAACCGAGTATTGGCAGGTAATGTCTATGGCGCACATCGTTTGTTATGGGATCTATTCTCAGAAGATAAAAGAAGCTATTTATACCGAGAGGAAATAGCGCGAGAACAGTTAGATAGTTTAGCAAATGTACGCGGTGAATCTATTTACTATATGGTTTCAAAGTCTAAACCGATTGAGCCAGAAAATTCGCTATTTAAGGTGGAAACTAAAATCTATCAACCTCAATTAATGCTAAAGCAAGTGCTAAGTTTTGAGTGCCGAGCCAACCCAGTTATTACCAAACAGTCTAAAAAACATGACGTGGTTATGGATGCTCAGTTAGTTTTTTTGAAGGATTTAATACAAAAGTTTAATCTTGAGAGTGAACTACCCACTCATACAAAAAAGCGAGACTTTAAAAAACTGCTATTAGCCAAAGGAGGAGAATCACTTAAGCAACAGTTTACTGAAATACTGAGTAATGATGGGCGATATGCCGAACGATTGCAACAAGTATCAAGCTTGGCAGATAAACTGGAATGGGCACTTAAAACACAAGTTGATACCGCTTTAGAAAATTGGTGGAAAAGACAAGGTGAACGCTGTGGTTTTGAGTTGATTATTGATCCTTCAGGGTTAAGTAAATTACAAAATAGTGCTTACCAATGGCATGCTTTACCCGAAAAAGGTAAGCAAGCAGGGTTTAGCTCTGTTGATTTTACGGGTGAATTAAAAGTCACTGATATTGAAAGGTTTGAACAAGCATTGTTCAATGGTATTGGTCGATCTAAGGCGTTTGGTTGTGGCTTGTTGATGATTAAAAGAGACTGTTGAAACTTTAAAGACAAGATAAAATGATGCTCTTTTCTCTAAAACTTTCAATTACCTTCGCGCCGACTAGTGCATGGACAGATATTTGCTCCTACATCATCGTTGTCTACTCACAAGCTGAATAGTTACATCGGATTAGCCATAGGTGAAAAAAATCAATGTCAGCTCATAAAGTAAAAATGTAATGGAATAGAGCCGCTTATAAGGGATACAATAAAAAACTAAATTAAGTCAGATTTTACAGGAGGCATCATGTACCTTTCCCGAAACACAAAACCTATTAGTTATCTAAAAGCAAATGCCGCAAAACTGGCGACAGAACTTAAAGCAAACGGAGCGCCTTATATAATTACTCAAAATGGTGAAGCCGTTATGGTCGTTCAGTCCGTACAGGAATATGAACAGGCTCAGGAGACTATGGCTATGTTAAAAATGCTTGCTCAAAGTGAAAAAAATATTGATCAAGGAAATGTTATTTCAGCTGATGAGGCGTTTTCTCAATTAAGAAAACGTAGAGGCTTGAGTGAGCTATAAAGTCAGTTTTACGCAATCAGCGCTCAATGACCTTTGTACCATTAATGATTATTATTTGGCGCAAGTAAGTGACAAAATTGCAGAAAATGTGATCAACAAGATACAGGCGAGTATACGAAATCTAAAGGATTTACCTGAGCGAGGCACTATACCAACAGAATTATCCGCTTCGGGTATGAGCCGCTACCGACAAATACTTTCTTCTGTCTATCGCATTATCTACCGTATTGAAGACAATAATATTTATATTGTTATGGTTATTGATGGACGAAGGGATGTGGCCACTGCTTTAACCCGAAGACAATTAATGTAACAACGATTGTAGAAATACTAAATAACCACCCGCTAAAAGACGGGTGGGTTAGAGAGATTGGTGACTGAACGTCAGGATACAGGGCGAATAGCCCTGTTGTTTTGGGGCGCTGGCTTTAGCCTGCAATGCTTTGTAAGAAAGCAGGCAAACCCAGCGCCCCAATAACCAACCTCTTTCTTAACTTGTATCTGATTTTCTATCACTTTCAAAATGGATACACCTAATATTTATTATAATATTTGAGATAAATCTGTTCGCCTGAAAGACGAAGGTTTTAACCCTACACATAGAAAATAAACCAACTGTCAGGGAAGAAATATCTATGAAATTCAGTAATATAAAACCTAGTATTAACAATCAATTATTAATGGACAACTCATGCTCCCACCCTTAAAACCCATCGCCATGAAAGAACGTGTTTCCATGGTATTTCTACAAAAAGGCCAGATTGATGTAAAAGACGGTGCTTTTGTTGAAATAGACAAAGACGGCATACGCACCCATATTCCCGTCGGTAGTATTGCCTGTATTATGCTAGAACCTGGCACCCGGGTTTCTCATCATGCTGTAGCATTAGCCGCCAGATCAGGCACATTATTAGTCTGGGTCGGTGAAGCGGGAGTACGGCTTTATGCTTCAGGACAGCCAGGGGGAGCACGGTCAGATAGATTGCTTTATCAAGCGAAATTGGCTTTAGATGATGATTTACGCTTAAAAGTTGTGCGTAAAATGTATGAGCTTCGTTTTGGAGAAAAGCCACCCGAGCGGCGCAGTGTTGAACAATTACGGGGGATTGAAGGTTCCAGAGTAAAGAAAACTTATCAATTATTAGCGAAACAAGCAGGGGTTGTATGGAATGGGCGTAATTATGACCGTAACAACTGGGACAGTGCAGATATGCCTAATCGTTGTATTAGCTCAGCGACTGCTTGTTTATATGGAATTAGTGAAGCAGCAGTTTTAGCCGCAGGTTATGCTCCTGCTATTGGTTTTATTCATACAGGAAAACCTCTATCCTTTGTTTATGATATTGCCGATTTATTTAAATTTGACGATATTATTCCCCATGCTTTTAAAATTGCAGCTAAAAACTACCATGACCCAGAGCGTGAAGTAAGGTTAATGTGTCGAGATGTTTTTAGGCAAAGCAAAATACTTAAAAAAATAATTCCAACGATTGAAGAGGTGTTAGCTGCAGGTGAAGTTGATATACCAAAACCTGCGGAAGAAAATATTGCACCTGCAATTCCTAACTTAGAAGGTATTGGTGATGTTGGTCATCGTAACTGAAAATGTGCCCCCACGGTTAAGAGGGCGGTTAGCTGTTTGGTTGATCGAAATTCGTGCGGGTGTTTATGTGGGGGATTTGTCGGCTAAGGTTAGAGAAATGATTTGGCAACAGGTTGAAGTGGGAATAGAGGAGGGGAATGCGATTATGTCTTGGAGCACTAATACTGAAGCTGGCTTTGATTTTCTGACTTTAGGTGAAAACAGGCGAATTCCCATTGAGATAGATGGCTTAAAACTGGTTTCTTTTTATCCTGTTGAAGATAAAAAAGGTGACAATGCTCTTTAAAAAATTGGACTTAAAAAGTACCATTCTAGTTGGTGGAAAAATATAAGTGATTATTTCCTTTTTATAACAATATGTTATGATTAGTGTGTTCCCCATACACGTGGGGATGAACCGTTGAAATTTTTACTGGTGATAGTTGGGTTGTTGTGTTCCCCATACACGTGGGGATGAACCGTAATGAGTAATAACTGTGACCACTTAGCACATGTGTTCCCCATACACGTGGGGATGAACCGTATCCTGGCTTATCTATCCCGCATCTAATAATTGTGTTCCCCATACACGTGGGGATGAACCGCTGTCCTGATATTTTAAAACCATTTAAACCAAGTGTTCCCCATACACGTGGGGATGAACCGAACTAACTCAGTTATTCTTTGATGAATTGTCAGTGTTCCCCATACACGTGGGGATGAACCGTGAATTATCACTCACCTCACCAACCGCGATAAGTGTTCCCCATACACGTGGGGATGAACCGATTGCCCACCCTACTTAATGTTTTTGGTTTGTGTGTTCCCCATACACGTGGGGATGAACCGCCTGTCGCGGCGGATGCCCTCACAGCAAACTAGTGTTCCCCATACACGTGGGGATGAACCGCCGCGATGGCTTTAACCATGTGGGGTGCCAGAGTGTTCCCCATACACGTGGGGATGAACCGTCCTGGGGATCGTTACTTCCATCAACCAAGTGGTGTTCCCCATACACGTGGGGATGAACCGTCATTAAGCGAGGTCGATTAAGATGATTAAAAGTGTTCCCCATACACGTGGGGATGAACCGCACTAAGCCCGACCAGCTAACGTGTAAGGGTCGTGTTCCCCATACACGTGGGGATGAACCGTCGATGGTGTTTGGGTTCAATTTAATTAATCAGTGTTCCCCATACACGTGGGGATGAACCGGAGCTTTTGAAATGATGAAGCAGTGA
>JALSLS010000313.1 GCA_026988195.1 Methylomonas sp. | reverse complement strand
ATTTCATTAGGTTGTTATTCTTACAGTTAGGACAGGTTATTTCTTGATAATATTTCATGAAAGTATAATGCTACAAATTGCTTTCTTATTCTATTATTTTTATATTACACACATTTAACCCACTACCTAACCAGCGTATGGTTTAATTAAATAATGCTTTTGTCTAAAGGAAAAAGAGGGGGATTAATTAATGCGGGGTTGTTGGGTGAATAATTACCCAAGACTCATATTTATAGGTCAATATAGAAAGCCATCCTTGGCCAAGTTTAAGAGCTAACTACCAATAATTTTCTTAAACATCACTTTTGCAGCACCACATTTTGGACATTCCCAATCATCAGAAACATCTGCCCAAGCAGTACCAGCAGGAATTCCACTTTTAGGGTCACCTACAGCTTCATCATAGATATGTCCGCAAGTTTTACATTTATATTGTGCCATTTTTGAACCTTTAAATTACATTAAAAAAAACATGGTTAAAAAATCAAAACCATAGCGAATTGTAACCTAAAAAAAAATGGATTAACAACAAATATGGTACTAATTCTCCTCCCTTTATCCCTTACTTCCTCTAGGTTAATTAAAATAATAAGCGTATAATTTATGGCAGAATTATTATAAATAATCAAAGAGGGGTGAACATGTCTGATCTACAAAAATGGGATGTCGAAGACGAAGCGTTTTGGGAGTCTGAAGGCAAAAAAATAGCCAATCGTAATCTATGGATTTCTATTCCTAGTTTATTAAATGGTTTCGCGGTGTGGTTATACTGGGGAATTATTACAGTACAAATGCTAAACCTTGGTTTTCCTTATGAAAAATCACAATTGTTCACTTTAATGGCAATTGCTGGTCTAACGGGAGCCACTCTACGTATTCCAAGTAGTTTCTTTATTCGTTTGTGTGGTGGCCGAAACACCATATTTTTTACTACTATATTATTAATAATTCCTGCATTAGGTGCGGGGATTGCATTACAAGACAAGAACACACCTTTTTGGGTGTTTCAGGTTTTAGCTTTACTCTCTGGTTTTGGTGGTGGTAATTTCGCTTCATCCATGTCTAATATCAGTTTTTTCTTTCCGAAAAAAGTACAGGGGTTGGCTCTTGGACTGAATGCAGGCTTAGGAAACTTTGGTGTTACTACCATGCAAATCCTTATTCCACTTTCTATGACCTTTGGTCTTTTTGGTGCCATGGGTGGCGAACCTATGATTCTTGAAGCAACTTCAGGAACACTAGTAGGTAAAATCCCTGCGGGCACAGAAACTTACTTGCAAAATGCAGGGTTTATCTGGTTATTATTTCTCGTTCCGCTAGCTTTTGCTGCCTGGTTTGGGATGAATAATATTCGGACTGAGCATGTTTCACCCATAGCGCAAAACCCCATCGTTAGTTTTAGTATGATTAGTTTCATGCTATTAATTGGTTTTATTAGTGCTATTTTTGGTCTATGGTTAATGCTACCAGAGTCTGTGCACGGATCTGGTTTTCAAGTCCCTAAGGAAATTGCTTTATTTATCGTTATTGCATTGACTGTTTCTTTATTAAAGATTATTCCCGGACAAATAGGTGAAAGTTTAGGTCGTCAATATAAAATTTTTGATAATAAACATACTTGGGTGATGAGTATTATCTATACCATGACTTTTGGTTCTTTTATTGGCTTTGCAGCTTGCTTTCCATTAGCCATTAAAGTTATTTTTGGCTATCAACATATGATGGTTGACGGAGTAATGAATCATGATATAGTCAACCCTAACGGCCCAAGTGCTTTAATGTATGCTTGGACGGGTGCTTTTATTGGTGCTTTAATTCGTCCGATTGGCGGCATGATTGCTGATAAATTTGGGGGCGCTTGGGTGACTCATATTTGTTCATTCGTTATGGTATTAAGTGCGGGTGGTGTTGCTTACTATATGAAAGCTGCATACGCTTCAGCAACACCTGAAGAGTATTTTGTTCCATTCTTAATTTTATTCTTAATTTTATTTGCAGCAACAGGGATTGGTAACGGCTCTACTTTTAGAACTATTTCTCAGGTTTTCCCTAAAGAGCAAGTGGGTCCTGTTTTAGGGTGGACATCCGCGGTAGCCGCTTATGGTGCTTTTTATATTCCAAAAGTATTTGGTGAACAAATTAAAGCAACAACCCCTGAAGTTGCTTTAATGGGTTTTGCAGCCTTTTATGTAGTTTGTATCATGATAAACTGGTGGTTTTATTTACGTAAAGATGGTGAGTTTTATAACCCATAATGATGTTTGAGGCGCTGGCTTTAGCCTATACTGTTTAGCAATAAAGCAAGCTAAAGCACTGCACCTCAATGAACCAACCCGCTAACTTAATAGCAGTGAGACTAAAGCCTGCGCCCCACACAACCAAATTAACAGGAGAAAATCACGATGAGTCATTTTTTAGACCGTCTAAACTTTTTCAAAAAAGTCCAATCTACCTTTTCTGGTGGTCATGGCATAGTTACTAATGAAGACCGCCAATGGGAGGATGGTTATCGTAACCGTTGGCGTTTCGACAAAGTAGTTCGCTCTACTCACGGTGTAAACTGTACCGGTAGTTGCTCTTGGAATATTCATGTTAAGAATGGTTTAGTTGCTTTTGAAATGCAGGCGACAGACTATCCACGTACCCGCCCAGATATGCCAAATCATGAGCCACGAGGCTGTCCTCGTGGTGCAAGCTTCTCTTGGTATTTATACAGCCCCTTACGTGTTAAGCACCCTTTAATTAGAGAGCGTTTAGTCTCTTTATATAGAGAGGAACGTGAAACAGGTAAAGACCCTGTAGAGGCATGGGCCGCTATTCAAGAAGACCCTGAAAAACGTAAAAAGTACACAGCCGTTCGTGGCTTAGGTGGTTTTGTACGTGTAGACTGGGAAGAGGTTTCAGAGATTATTGCAGCTTCAAACATCTACACCATTAAGGCACACGGCCCTGACAGAATAGCTGGGTTCTCCCCTATTCCTGCTATGTCAATGATTAGTTACGCGGCGGGTAGTCGTTACCTATCATTAATTGGCGCTACTGTTTTATCTTTTTATGATTGGTATTGTGATTTACCACCCGCCTCACCTCAAACTTGGGGCGAGCAAACCGACGTACCAGAATCGGCTGACTGGTATAACTCTACCTATATTGTGGTTGCAGGCTCTAACCTGCCGATGACCCGAACACCTGATGCACATTTCTATGCTGAAGTTCGCTATAAGGGTGCAAAAGTCGTTGCTATTTCCCCAGATTATGCTGAATACGTTAAATTTGCTGATCTTTGGATGCCCGCTAAACAAGGGACAGATGCAGCAATCTTTTTAGCTATGGGGCACGTTGCCTTAAAAGAATTCTTCATTGATAATCAAGATGCTTATTTTGAAGAATATGCTCGTACTTATACTGATATGCCTATGTTGGTTATATTAGATGAACATGATGGATCTTATGTTAATGGTCGCTTTGTTCGTGCTGCTGATTTTGATAACTCTCTGGGTGAAGAAAATAACCCAGATTGGAAAACAGTGGTTGTTGATGAAAAAACAGGCGATATTATTGCTCCAAATGGCTCAATTGGTTTCCGTTGGGGCGAAGAAGGTAAATGGAATCTAGTTTCTAAGAAAGGAAGAAGAAACACTAAACCTCGTTTAAGTCTTATTTTTGATAAAGATGATGTGGTTGAAGTATTAATGCCTGATTTTCAATCAGGTATTGATGTTCCCATGAAGCGTAACGTGCCGGTTAAAAAAGTCACTTTAAATGGTAAAGAAGTATTAGTTGCCACTGTGTTTGACTTACAGCTTGCTCAATACGGTTTAGATCGTGGTTTAGGCGGTAGTATTGCTTCTGGATATGATGACGCAAGCATTCCCAATACACCCGCTTGGGCTGAAAATATCACTGGCGTGAAGCAAGCTGATATTATCCGTAGTGGTCGTGAATTTGCTGATAATGCATCGAAAACCATGGGTAAATCAATGGTTATCCTGGGTGCTGGTTTAAATCACTGGTATCACAATGATATGCACTACCGTGCCATTATGAACCTACTGCACATGTGTGGTTGTATTGGTCAAAGTGGTGGTGGTTGGTGTCATTATGTTGGACAAGAAAAACTACGTCCCCAAGCAGGATGGGCGCCGGTTGCCTTTGCTTTAGATTGGCAAAAACCACCCCGCCATATGAACGGCACAACTTACTTCTACTTTCATACTGACCAATGGCGCTATGAAAAACTAGAAGCTGATGCTTTATTAGCATCAACAGCTTCCGATGCTTATAAAGGGCATAACTTAGCTGATTACAACGTAGTCTCTCAACGTTTAGGTTGGTTGCCTTCTGCCCCTCACTTTAACAAGAACCCATTAGATATTGTTAAAGATGCTGAAGCTGCAGGTGCAACCGATGAGAAAGGCGTATCTGATTATTTAGTTGAGCAATTAAAATCTGGTGATATTAAATTTGCTGCGGAAGATATTGATGCTCCTGAAAATCACCCACGTAATTTATTTGTTTGGCGTGCCAACCTGATTGGTTGCAGTGCTAAAGGCCATGAGTATTTCCTTAAACATTTGCTAGGCGCACAAAATGGTGTGATGCAAGATGTACTTCCAGAAGCGGAAGGTCAGGAAATCAAATGGCATAAAGATGCTCCGATTGCTAAATTGGACTTAATGGTTGATATTAACTTCCGTTTAAATTCAACAGGTGCTTATTCTGATATTGTTTTACCGACTGCAACTTGGTATGAGAAAAATGATTTAAATACCACTGATATGCATCCTTTCATCCATCCATTGACACAAGCTGTTGATCCAGGTTGGGAGTCACGTTCTGATTGGCAAATCTTTAAAACGCTGTCTAAATCATTCTCGGAATTAGCTGAGAAGCATTTAGGTATTCAAAAAGATGTAGTGGCTTTACCACTTCTACATGACACCCCTGCAGAGCTTGCTCAAGCAATGGATGTTAAAGATTGGAAACGTGGGGAATGTGAGCCTATTCCAGGTAAAACAATGCCTGTATTAAAAGTAGTAGAACGCGATTTTGCTAATACATACAAAAAATATACAGCTTTAGGCCCTTTATTACCTAAACAAGGTAATAATATTAAAGGGATTGACTGGGATACAGAAAAAGAATATGAACACCTAAAAGCCATTAATTACACCATTAAAGATGAAGGTATCTCTAAAGGTATGCCATCTTTAGAAGATGATATTAGTGTTTGTGAAACCATTCTTGCATTAGCTCCAGAAACCAATGGTGAAGTGGCTGTTAGATCATGGAAAGCATTAGGTAAGAAAACAGGTGTAGACCATACTCACCTAGCTTTACCACGTGAAGATGAAAAAATCACTTTCCGTGACATTAAAGCACAACCTAAAAAGATTATTACTGCACCCACCTGGAGTGGTATTGAATCCGAAAAAGTAAGTTATAACGCCTGTTACACCAATATCCATGAACATATCCCTTTCCGTACTTTAACAGGGCGTGCTCAGTTCTATCAGGATCACCAATGGATGCGTGATTTTGGTGAAGCTTTCTGCACTTATAAACCTGCGGTTGATATGTTATCAACCAAAGAAATGATGGAAAAAATTGGTGATAAACCTCATCTAAAACTGAACTGGATTACACCACATGGTAAATGGGGTATTCATAGTACCTACCATGATAACCATCGCATGCTAACTTTATCGCGTGGTGGCCCTCATCTTTGGGTATCTGAAACTGATGCTGAAAAAATTGGTCTGGAAGATAACGACTGGATCGAAGCGCTTAATATTAATGGTGCAACAATTGCCCGAGTGGTTGTCAGTCAACGTATTCCTGATGGTATGGCAATGATGTACCACGCACAGGAAAAACACATTAACGTACCAGGCTCTAATACTACAGGTAAACGGGGTGGTATTTTAAACAGTGTGACCCGTGTAACGGTTAAACCAACCCATATGATTGGCGGTTATGCTCAGTTAAGTTATGGCTTTAACTATTATGGAACAGTCGGTTCACAACGTGATGAATATGTCATCTTGCATAGATTAGATGATCAAGATATTCAGTGGCTAGAAGAGCCTTTAACGGCTGAAAAAGAAGCACAACTGAACCCTGAAGGTGTGCCGCAAGCACCTTACGTTTGCACTGATGAGTCGGAGAAATAAACAATGAAAGTAAGAGCAAATTTTTCACTGGTAATGAATCTCGATAAATGTATCGGTTGCCACACTTGTTCAGTGACTTGTAAAAATGTCTGGACCAACCGTAAAGGGGTTGAATACGCTTGGTTCAATAATGTCGAAACAAAACCTGGTATTGGTTACCCTAAAAACTGGGAAGATCAGGAAATGTGGAATGGTGGCTGGGTTCTTGAAAATGGCAAACTGCAATTAAAGTCTGGGAGTCGTAGAAATATTCTAAAGAATATTTTTATGAACCCCAACATGCCAACCATTGATGATTATTACGAACCCTTTACTTATGACTATGCCACTTTACAAAATAGTGAGTTAGTTGAAGCCACTCCAACGGCTAGACCTCGATCTCTGATTGATGGCTCACGGATGGAAAAAATTGAGTGGGGTCCAAACTGGGAAGATGATCTGGGTGGCAAATTTAAACACCGTAGTGTTGATGTCAACTTTAGTGAAATGGAAAAACAAATATATGGTGAGTTTGAACAAACTTTCATGATGTATTTGCCTCGCATGTGTAACCACTGTGTGAATCCAGCTTGTGTTGCCGCTTGTCCTTCTGGTTCTTTATACAAACGTGAAGAAGACGGTATTGTGTTGGTTGATCAAGACAAATGTCGTAGCTGGCGTATGTGTATCAGTGCCTGCCCATACAAGAAAATGTTCTACAACTGGGAATCAGGCAAAGCTGAAAAATGTACGGGTTGTTACCCACGTGTAGAGTCTGGCTTGCCGACTGTATGTTCTGAGTCTTGTGTGGGTCGTATTCGTTATAACGGAATAATGCTTTATGATGCTGATCGTATTGAAGAGTTAGCTTCTGTAGAAAACGACCAAGATTTATACCAAGCACAACTTGATTTATTCCTTGATCCTAATGACCCAGAAGTCATTAAACAGGCTAAAGAAGATGGTATTCCTGAATCATGGATGGATGCAGCACGTAAATCGCCGATTCGTAAATTAATAGTGGACTGGAAAGTCGCGTTTCCATTACATCCTGAGTTCCGTACTCTACCCATGGTTTGGTATGTGCCACCTCTGTCACCTGTGCAATCACAAATTGACCAAGGTAACCTTTCTACTATGGCTGACGGTGCAATTCCAAGTATAGAAACCCTGCGTTTACCAATGAAATATTTGGCAAATATGTTTACTGCAGGTGATGAGAAACCTATCGTAGCCGCTTTAAAACGTATGATTGCTATGCGTAGTTTTTACCGTTCAAAAAATGTTGAAGGTATAACTGATTTAGCGGTATTGGAAGAGGTTGGTTTAACTGAAGATCAGGTTAATGATATGTATCGTTATATGGCGATTGCAAACCATGAAGACCGTTTTGTGATTCCAACAAGTCATGAAGAATTACGTCAGGAAGATTTCCATTCATTCCAAGGTCAAAATGGTTTTAGCTTTGGTAATGATGGTTGTAGTATCAGTGAGAATGCATCGTTATTCCCTGACAAACGCAAGAAAACTGCTGATAATTTAGAGTTTGTACGTTACCACCCAGCAGCCAAGCGCTCTGATGGGGAGAAAGCATGACGCAAGTCTACAAGGTACTTTCCATTTTACTGGAATACCCTACTAAAGATTTAACAGCTCATTGGGATGAAATGAATCAACTCATTAATGAGCTGTCAGATCTTGGGGTCGAAGATAAAAAGATTCTCAGTGGGTTTACCCTCTGGGCATCTGGCCTATCTTTAACAAAACTCCAGGCAGAATATGTTAATAATTTTGATTTGACAGCTGAAAACTCACTTTATCTAACTTATCATTTATTTGATGAGCAAGACCGAGATAGAGGCCCGGCCCTAATTGAACTGACTGAGGTTTATAAAAAGACTGGGTTTGAAATTGGTAGCGGTGAATTGCCTGATTATCTACCGCTGATTCTGGAATATGTTTCCACTATGGATGATCAACCAAGTGCGCTTGCATTTTTGCAACAAACATCACAAGCCGCTGATATCATCGCCAGTAATCTTGAAAAAAATGAAAGTCCATACGCTCCACTGGTAAGAATGGTGGCACGTCACGGACATGTTGAAGATATTGCAGCATAGGACTTATTATGAACTTAAGTAATTTAGTTTTTGGGGTATATCCCTATATCGCCCTGACTACATTTTTTGTAGGCAGTTTGATTCGTTTTGATAGAGAGCAATACACTTGGAAAGCAGATTCCAGTCAAATATTTGAAAAAGAACAACTGCAAAAAGGCAGTATTCTATTTCATATTGGCGTATTAGCTTTATTTATGGGGCATTTTGCGGGCTTAGTCACCCCACACTCATGGTTTTTATCCATGGGCGTATCAGATATGATGCATCAAGTTGTAGCTATTTCTGCTGGTGCCGCTTTTGGCTCTTTATGTATGATGGGCGGTGTTATTTTATGGAAACGTCGTATGTTTCACCCACGAGTAAGAGCAAACAGCCGTTTTATGGATTTGTTTATTCTTAATTGGATTTTAGTCACTTTGGGTATTGGTTTATTAACTATCCCAGTGTCTATTTATCATGCTTTTAATGGCGATACTTCAACCATGATTGCTTTAGCTGATTGGGCACAAGCGACTTTATCCTTAAATGCAGATGCTTCCATCCTTGATGAAATTGGTTTTATTTATAAACTACATTTGTTTTTAGGTATGTCGGTATTTTTCTTATTTCCTTTTAGTCGTTTGGTTCATGTCTGGAGTATGCCCTTAGGTTATATGTTTAGACCTTATCAAATTGTTAGAACTAAATTTGTAAAACAAAGATAGGCATCAGTCACATGTAAGTTGGGTTGGCGATAGCATAACCCAACATTAGGAACGTGTATGGAATAACTTCCCGAAATTATAACGTAGGATTTTTGTTTCGGGTTGAATGATCTCATGAGGCGCATAGTAAGCTACGCAACGAATGAGATCATTCCATCTGGAGCAAAAAAATAAGTTAGAAATCGGGAAGTTGTTTCATGCACGTTCCTTAGCATTTAAACCTCTGCCGGATTGCCACCCTTGGTGTTATATCGCTCATCCAACTTACAATATATTAATATATGGAATTTAAATTTACCGATCCAGCTACAGATTTCTCTAGCGGGCTACAAGTTATAACTGACTATCACCAAGACTTTTTGTCAAGAGGTGTGCAGTTAGTCAAGTTGGCCGAAGACATAAAAAAACAGGGCATGACTGAACAGTTAGCCAATCAATGCATGGATATGTATTGCCATTATTCGCATGCAACAAATTTACACCATAAAGATGAAGAAGAGGCTCTTTTTCCTTTATTAGTTGAACAATCAAGTTTAATTATTGGCATGATAGAACGGCTGATTATGGATCACGAAGAGATTGAAGATTCATGGGCAGCCATATCAGCACGACTCAGTCACCCTGAAAGTATTACTAATTTTGATCATTTTCTACACTTAACAACAACCTTTGAAAAAATACTTAGAGATCATTTAACTCGTGAAGATGAAGATTTTGCTCCACAAATAAAAAAAATATTGTCAGTTGAGCAGGTGAAACTTGCAGGTGACAAAATGGCTGAAATTAGACATTTAAACGTTTAGGAACTAGGATTTTATTAAATTCAAAAGTATACCTGATTACCCATGAGTTTCCGCCAAATCATATGGAAAAAGAATAAACCCTTGTGCCACGCGTCATCCCCGAGGTCTTTTGTCGGGGATCCATTTTCAGTGAACTAGATTCCTGCTAAGAGAATGCAGGAATGACGGGGTTGCAATGTTGGCTTTTTTTAAATGGCTGAAGCTCATGGGTAATCAGGAAAGTATAAGATGTTGAGGTGCGAAGCGTATATTTAACGTGTGGTGCACTTCCTACCTCAGCACACCCTACCACTCTAGTTTCGAGTGTAATTTAACTCTTATTCACTTAAGAGTGAAGTTGTAATGGTTTTTTTAGCAAAACTATAAGGAATAAACTTTAAATAACATTAATTTTTAAAAGAGGCATTTGAAAAGATTTTGTTACCCCCCTCTTTCAAATTGAAAAAATTATTTTGTGTGAATTCCTAACCGTTCAAGACAGGAGATTCATTTTGAAAAAAATTATAAAAACAAGAAAATATCTACCTTATATCTTTACCCTACTATTTGTCTCATTGACTAATAATTGTTTGGCTAATGAAAGTAGCCAGCATCACAGAAAAAACTCTTACTCATCAAAAATAACGACTAACTTTGGTCCAGGTGATCATTATCAACATGAAATGCATATAGACATTTCTAAATTTAAAAAAGTAGCCGATATTAGTAAAAAGGCTGATGATTTACCGAATCCACTGAATAGAAATAAACCTAAAAAAGTAGTACTAGTTCTTGAAGCAGTTGAGGTGATTTCTAAAATTGCACCTAATATTCGTTATCATTATTGGACTTTTAATGAAACGGTTCCAGGTCCTTTTTTAAGAGTTCGTGAAGATGATACCGTTGAATTGACTTTATACAATAATAAGTCTAGCAGTCATAGTCATGCGATTGATTTACATGCTGTTACCGGACCTGGCGGTGGAAAATCTGTAACAGAGGTAGAACCAGGAGAAATGAAAACATTAACATTCAAAGCCACTACGCCTGGACTGTATATTTACCATTGTGCTGCTGGTAACCCTGCAACTCATATCGCAAATGGTATGTATGGCATGATCTTAGTCGAGCCTAAGCAAGGTTTATCAAAAGTTGACCATGAATTCTATGTTATGCAAGGTGAGTTATACACTAAACAAAGGCTTGGTAAAAAAGGCTTTCAAAAATTTAATAGCCGTAAAATGATTGATGAACGTCCTGAATATATTGTATTTAATGGAAAACGGGGGCTTTAACTGGAAAGGATAAATTGCAGGCAAAAGTAGGCGATAAGGTAAGAATATTTTTTGGCAACGCGGGCGTCACTAAAATAAGCTCATTTCATATTATTGGTGAAATTTTTGACAAAGTATATCCCGAAGCGGCTTTAAGTAACCCATTACAAAACGTACAAACAACCTTGGTTCCTGCTGGTGGAGCAACCATGGTTGAGTTTAAGGTTGATTACCCAGGAAACTACGTTTTAGTCGACCATGCATTAGCGCGTGTTGATAGAGGTGCTTGGGGTATTTTAAATGTTACAGGTGCAAAAAATGATGCAATGTATTCTGGAGATACTTCCACACCACCAGAAAAAACTCATCATAAAATGAATCATTAAGGAACACGCATAGAATAATATCGATATCTTTGGGATGTGAGCCTGTAGTTCGCCTTTTTCAATGCAGGCTACGCCACTTAACATCATCAAACACCAGTTGATAAAAAGAGATTTTAAATTAAAGAGAGAGAAAGAAAATTGGAATTACAACATAAAGCAACAAACCTTTGGGGAAATTTCTTCAAAGTCAGTATGGTGCAGATTAGAACATTCCACATGACATGGTTTGCCTTCTTTTCTGCTTTTTTTGCTTGGTTTGGAATTGCTCCCATGATGGTTGTTATTCGTGAAGAGCTGCACCTCACCAAAGAACAAGTGGGTTGGTCGATTATTGCTTCAGTTGCTGTAACCGTCTTTGCCCGTTTTTTTATCGGCTGGCTTTGTGACCGTATTGGGCCACGGCTGGCTTATACATACCTACTTTTATTTGGCGCAATACCTGTAGCAGGTATTGGCTTAGCTGATAGCTTTGAAAGCTTTATTGTTTTTAGACTACTAATCGGTATTATTGGGGCTTCATTTGTAATTACCCAATATCATACCTCTGTGATGTTTGCACCTAACGTTGTTGGACAAGCGAATGCAACCAGTGCAGGCTGGGGTAACCTGGGAGGTGGAGTAACTCAACTTGTTATGCCACTAATGTTCTCAGCTTTTGTAATTGGTTTTGGTTTTACAGATGCTGAAGCTTGGCGTGCCTCAATGGTTGTAGTAGGTACCGTTATTTTCTTTACCGGTATTGCCTATTTTTTCCTAACCCAAGATGCTCCCGATGGAAATTTTAAAGATTTACGTGAAAAAGGCATGTTACCTGAAAAGAAACACGTCACGGGGTCGTACTTTAATGCACTTAAAGACTACCGAGTCTGGGTACTTTTCCTGATATATGGGTCGTGTTTTGGTATTGAATTAACGGTCAATAACGTTGCTGCCCTTTATTTCTTTGATTATTTTAAAGTTGATATGGTAACAGCGGGTATGATTGCAGCCTGTTTTGGTTTGATGAATATCTTTGCCCGTACTTTAGGAGGGATTTTTGCTGATAACTGTGCATCGTTATGGGGACTAAAAGGCCGTTCTTATTGGTTATTTATAGTATTGCTGGGTGAAGGTTTAGCACTGATGTTATTTTCACAAATGAGTGTATTATTCTTAGCTATTCCAACTTTAATTATTTTCTCCTTATTTACCCAAATGGCTGAAGGTGCAACTTACTCTGTGGTTCCTTTTATTAATAAAAAAGCCTTAGGTGCCGTTTCGGGTGTTGTTGGTGCGGGTGGTAATGCTGGTGCCGTTGCTGCAGGTTTTTTATTTAAAGGTGCAATGGAGTGGAATGAGGTATTTTTTGTTATCGGCTGTGTTGTTATAGTCGCTTCATTCCTAACTTTCTTTCTAAACTTTTCCCCTGAACAAGAAAAAGAAGAAAAAATTGCCTTTGAAAAAGCCAATATGGATGTGTTGCAATCAAAGGCTGATGATGCTAATGCTGCTGTAGAAAGATCTTTAAAAATCATTTCTGAAGCAGAAAAAAGTTAATCTTTAACTGAGTTTTAAGTAGGGTGAGGAAGGTGTTTTTTGATCCTCCCTCATCCCTATCTTTCTCAATGACTGATACTCGATCTTCCAGTTTTTAAATTTTTTACCTATTGACTCTCATTAAATCACCCTAAAACACGATGGTTTAATGATGGAGTTGACTCTAGTCGCCCTAAATTT
>JALSLS010000312.1 GCA_026988195.1 Methylomonas sp. | reverse complement strand
CTAGATAAATTCGGGTTTTAAAACTAATAGGCATTTTAGAAGACATTGTAATTTGGTAATTTTGTGAAGAGAAGAAAAATATTTAGACAAATTAAAATATAGCATTCATTTTTCATAGAAAAGTAGGTATAACAAATAATAGTCTGAAATATAAAGTCACTATTTACTCAAAAAACACTATTTGTAATTTTTAAGTCTTCTACTACTATTAATAATTGACCACAGTGAACTTGCGTTTACTTTGTACAATCTTAAGGCTAGCAGGCTATGCATTGTTTTCAAGTTTTTCAAAAAATTCGAATATTCATCAGTTATCGTTTTTTACCTGTTCTATTGTTGTTGTGGATCTCAACTATAAGCCATGCTGCAGAAAATAATGATGACCACATTCGGGAAATACTGGAACAACTTTTACAAACCAAAACAAATGAGAAAGATCAAAAGATTGCTCAGTTAGAAGCCAGAATTAAAAAACTGGAAAACATGTTGCAGACTAAAACATCTGCCCCAATTGAATTATTGCATGAAAAAAAGATAACTGATAATGGGGTAAAACCTGAAAACACGCTAGTTACTGAGCTTGCAGAGCAAGTTTCTCAGTTACACGAAGCCGTCTCCCAGCAAGGGCTGGATATCACCGGTTTTTTTGATGTGAGCGCTCGTACTCAAAATAAAGCCGAGCAGACTTTTAACCTGGGTGCTTTCGAGATTGATCTGGAATATGCTTACGGTGGGCATTTTGCAGTCAGTTCAGCGCTAGTATGGGACGGCAATAATGCAGAAATTGGCGTTGCAGTGATTGATTTTCATCAGTTTGACGATAGCATCCCTGCTCGTGGACGAATATTTTCAAATCAGGGCTTTCATATTCAGGCCGGCCGATTTGATTTGCCTTTTTCAACGGATTATCAATTCTTTGCAGCGCCAGACAGAATTACAGTCAGTGCACCATTAACAACAGAGCGGATTCAACAGGGAGGCTTTAATGGGGATGGTTTACGTTTTTATGGTAGCTGGGATGTATTTAACTATGCCGTATTTTGGACTAATTCAGTTTATGAAGACCAAGGGATGTCTGTTGGTGGCCGTGCCGGTATATCGTTAGGTAATAATCAGTTTCGCCTGCATCATCACGACTCTCCTTCTATTTTGGAGCTAGGTATATCTTATTTAACGGATCTGGACGGTAATCAAAACATCCGGAGTTCGGTGTATGCAGCCGACATGGGCTTTAATTACAGGGCATTTCATTTGCTTGGTGAAGCGGCCTTTTTAGATTCACGTAAAGACCTGATAGATGGAAACGGTACTAATTTTGGTCGTAATAATCAATTAGCCTATCACCTTACCTTAATAACCGAGCTGGAAGGCCTGGTGCATTTCCCTATACATGCCTATGTTCGCTATGATAACTGGCGCCCCGATGCTTCTGTTGTCATAGATGGGGCTGATGATACTATCAGCTATACTGTAGACGATATTAATCGTATATCGCTTGGTTTCAATTACAGCATGAATAATTATCTACAATTAAAATTCGAATATACTGATACTCTGGATTCAAAAAGTGCCGAACCCGATTTTGAAGATCAGTTAGGAACTGTACAATTAGTAGTGGCTTTCTAATGATAGTAAAAAAACATCAATTATCGTGTTTGTTTTGGGTGGTTTGTTTATTAGCTGGACTCAGTACAAAAGTTATTGCGGAAAATAACCCTCATATTCTGCAAAGTAAACCAGAGTGTGAATCTTGCCATCTCATAGCGCCTGAAGTTACCCCAACAATTAATACTCGTTATATTCTGCCGCAGGCAAAGAATTTCAAACAGGATGGTATTCACATGTGTACGGAGTGCCACAACAATGAAAATGGGCATCAAGTGGGTATAAGTCTAGATTTTTCGGTACCAGCAGACCTGCCTCTAGATAATGATAATAAAATCACCTGTCTAACCTGCCATTATACGCATGGAAACTTACATAGTGAAAAACCGCATGCGAGTTATAGCTTTATGGATGTGTTGCTGGGCTCTGAGCACTTGCATAAAAGTTTTTTGCTTCGCCGTAAAAATGTAAACGGTGAACTTTGCCTTACCTGTCATCATTCTTCTCAATAGGTTTCTATCATGCCTGACAACAAACACTTTAAACGTCGTACTGTATTTATTAAAAAAGCATTTCAAGGGCGTTTTATTATCTTGGTTTTGCTTATGATTGTTCTTTTTGGACTATGTTCCGCCGGCATTATTTACTGGCTGATCAGTGGTGATTTGCAATCGCAAAGCCAAGCAGCACATATTAATATTACTAATACTTGGGAACGTCTTGGTTTATCTATTTTGATTGGTAATTTTGTAGCAATTATTTTAGCAGGTATCCCAACCATCTTTGTTGTGCTCTATATTTCGCACAAAATTGCTGGACCACTTTACCGTTTTGAAAAGATTTGCGAGCAAGTTGCAAAGGGGAGCTTTGATGTAATTACCCCACTCAGAAAGCATGACCAATTACAGGATCTGGCTCAGTCATTTAGTGTCATGATACGAGAGTTAACTACGCAACGACAAAAACGCCAGCAAAGTTATACCCATATAGAACAGCAATTAAAAACAATGAAAAGTATACAAAATCTCAACCAGGAACAAATAGATACAGTTTCTGAAATTGAAAATTCTATTCAACAGTTAAAGAAAATGGATGATTCTAAGGTTTGATCAAAGAGCCTAAATGATACAAAGCCCTTTTTAATCACAATAAAATACACCGTCAGCCCATAAAAATGTATTTTTTTAATAACAGTTAGGTTTAACAATAATGAAATTAACCATTAAAAATACTATTCTCGGACTAAGCATTGCTTGCATTATAATACTCAGTGCAGAAATTGTGAGTATTTATAGCGAAATAAGTAGTGTTTCTGCCGTGACTAAGGCTTTTACAGAAGTAGAAGTTCCTATTCTGGATAAGGCACATAGTTTAAAATTAGCAGTAGTACAAGTACAGCAATGGCTGACTGATATCAGTGCCACCCGTGGGCTAAATGGGCTCGATGACGGTTTCCAACAAGCTGAAGAAAATGCCCAGCGAGTCTACACTTTATTAACTGAACTCGCTCAACTGGACCCCCAAAATAACTCCGAATATCAGCAAATACGCCCTGTTTTTGATGCCTATTATCAAACCGGTCAGGAAATGGCTCGAGCCTATGTAAATGGTGGCCCTGAAGCAGGTAACCTAACCATGGCTGCTTTTGATCAGACTGCTGAAGAAATTTCCGGTCAAGTAGATCAATTAATGAAACGAGTACGCCTGCGAGTAGGCATGGTATCGGTTCAACAGAATAGTGCGTTACTTGAACTTAGTTGGGTTTTAGTCGGTGGATATTTTTTAATTGCTATCATTTTTTCGCTGGCAATCTGGGTGTTACTAAATATCCGTAAATCTTTAGGTAACGAGCCTATTATTCTGGTACAACTTGCCGACCAGATTGCTGCAGGCAACCTAGACTACAAGGCGGAACAAAGTACTGGGCAGCCAGCAGGTATTTATGCTGCCATGCTGGCAATGCAGCATAAATTAAAGAAAATGATGGAGAGTGAAAGAGCGACTGCCATTGAAACAGGTCGGTTAAAGTGTGCGCTTGATAATGTATCTACCAGTGTCTTAGTAACGGATACAAATTATAAAATTATCTATATGAATAAAACAGCAGTTAAATTATTTCATGATAGCGAACGATCAATACAAAAACAAATACCTAGCTTTGATGCGGATGCCTTAGTAGGATCCAATATTGATCAATTTCATAACAACCCAGAATATCAGCGCCAAATTCTTGATCAACTAACTACAACATTTAGCACAGAGATAACGGTTGGTGACAAAATATTTAAAATCAATGCTAGTCCGGTAATTGATGATAAACAAGGAAAATTGGGTATAGCCGCCGAATGGACAGACCGTACACAGGAAGTGTCTGTGGAAAATGAAATCCAGTCTATTGTAGAAAAAGCCAAGCAAGGTGATCTGGAACCACGAATATCACTTGCTGGAAAAAACGATTTCTTCCAGAAGCTGGGCTTGGCTACCAATGAATTAATTGATATTAATCAACGGGTTATTAAAGATGTTACTCGAGTTTTTTCTGCAATTTCATCTGGTAATATTAGCGAAACCATTGATGCTAACTATCAAGGTGCCTTTGAAACATTACAACAGGATGCTAATGCCACGGTAGAAAAATTGGGTGAAGTACTTACTAAAATAAAATCGGGTGCTGGCTCCGTACAAACGGTAGCCAGTGAAATGGCCGCTGGAACCAGCGACCTGAGTCAACGTACTCAATCGCAAGCAGCATCCCTGCAGGAAACAGCCGCTACTATAGAAGAGCTGACATCAACTGTTAAAATGAATGCTGAAAGTGTCCAGCATGCTAATATTTTAGTGGCTAATGCCTGTGAACTGGCTGCTAATGGTGGTAATGTCGTCAACCGTGCCATTAGTTCCATGGAAGCGATCAATGATAGTAGTGACAATATTTCTAATATTATCAACGTAATTAATGAAATTGCTTTTCAGACTAATTTATTGGCACTTAATGCATCTGTCGAAGCTGCCAGAGCAGGCGATCAAGGGCGAGGCTTTGCTGTTGTCGCTACAGAAGTCAGAAATCTAGCCAATCGCAGCGCGAAAGCAGCAAGAGAAATAAAGGTCTTAATTAAGGAAAGTACCTTAAAAATTGATGAAGGCACGCAATGGGTAAACCAATCGGGTAATGTACTAAATAATATTGTTGCCGCTATTAAACAAGTCAACAAAATTACTGAAGAAATCGCGGTGGCCAGTGACCAACAGTCTACTGCAATCGAACAAATTAATATTGCTGTTACACAAATGGATCAAATAACCCAGAAAAATGTTTCTTTGGTGGAGCAAACTGCCAGTTCTACTGCTTCAATGAATCAACAGGCAAGGGAATTAGACAAAGTTATTTCTTTTTTTCATATTGAATAAACAACATCGATCTGAATTTGTTTCGTGTACGTTCCTTAGTAATATATATTCAAGAATGATGGATGTAATACTGGGGTAAGGCTGTATAAAGCTAGCAAGCATATAAACATCAGCATTGATGCATAGCCATTTTTGTAATTATAAAGTTTGAGTGCAGTCCCAAAAGACCTTTTTAGTTTTGTATTAGATAGGTCGACACTATAGATTTCATCCAGCAGTAAGTGAATGATAAAGCCTAAACCGATAAAAATGCCACTTAGCCAGGCGAAGAGGTTTGTGTATTGAAATAGATGGAAACTGATATTAGTAGTTAGTACTGTAAAAAATAGTGCCGCCAATAATGAATGAAATACGCCCCTGTGTGAGGTTAGTTTTTTAAACAGGTAGAGTAGTAGATAACGTACAGTAATAAATGTACCAATTCCAAGTAATAGCAGGGTGTAGGGAATACATTTTCCCACTAATGTAGTCATCAACTTGGCTAGGATTGCTCCGACTGATTTACAGGTTGTAAGGTTGGTTGGGAGTAACCAACCCGTCTCATTGTGTAAGACGTTATTCCCCGAAAGCAAGCTAAAGGTACAAAAAATGGCTAGCAACAGGAAAACTATTTTTACTTGTTTGGTGTTATCTGAATCAATATCGGGCAACAGGCCGCCGATAGCACCCATTAAAATAAGCCAAGGCGTATTAATCAAGTCAACGAATTGCTTCTCAACAAGATAAAAGGCAGCAACACTGCTGCCTGCTGTAGCAATAAATAAATGGGTGTTAAAGTTTGCCACGTAATAACTGTCTATTCTACTTGGTGGTGGACATATTCAAGCACAGGTTTGTTTTGTAAAAAGTGCTCGGCAATAATCCTATCTAATTTCTCACTGGTAATATCGTAATACCAAATGCCATCGGGTTGTACGCATAATAAAGGGCCTGATCTACAAGTTCCAAAACAGGTTGCACGTGTTTTCTTAACTCTTAACTCGCCTTTATCTAGTCCTGCTGTTTTTAGTTTAACTTTTAGTAGATCATAAAGCGTTTGCCCTTCACCATTTTCGGTACACCTATCGCCTACACAAACCAAAAGGTGGCGATGGTAGTCCATCATTTTAGGTTTTATAACTTCAGTCATTGATTATTTCCTCACTTTTTCCAAGATCTTGCCAGTTGTTTTGGAATGTTTCCAGAAGAGTGGGGTTAAATATACCCTCTTGTTTGGTCAGTAATAGTCTAAATACAAGGTTGTCATGTTTATCGATAAAATGAAGACCATATGATTTATCTTTACGACAGGCAAAATATGCACAATTTACTTTGTTCCAGTTAATATGCAAATGGAAGGCATCATTTTCAATACTGAGCCAGTCGGTTTTTTGTTTAAAATCTTCTCCGTGCAAAAACAACTCAACAACAGCGCCTGAATCCGTGCGAACAACACCGCGTAAGCGCCCCCATTTTTTACTGCTATCAAGTGCTTTTTGTAGGTCATCAAAATCAACAATTGCAGCTTGATGAGCTAAAGCATTTTCTTCAGGTGCTTGGGCTAAAGCTGAAAGCACCTGACCGACAGGAACGCTAAAATAGTCAGCTGCTTTTTCCCATGTGAGTTCGGGGTGTTGTTTTAGGTACTCTCTTAAACATGATTTCCAGCCTTCTAATCCCATGCTTAATGAACGACCAGCCTGCTCACCTGCTTTAGCTTCTCCGGTTAAGTTGTCATATTTATTGGCATAACCTCTGGGGGTGATCATTAAACCTTGATCTATATACGTTGTGGAGTTGCCGATTAAAACAGTGGTCAGCATGCCAATTTCTTGATCTGCCATTTCATCCAGACGAACCAGTTGTATGGCTTGTCTGCGGCGGTAGGCAGACTTGACTATGGCAACCGGAGTTGCAGGGTCTCGATGCTTTAATAAGATATTTTGCGCTTGAACAATTTGTTGTGTACGCCGGCCACTTTTAGGGTTATATAGAGCAACCACAAAATCTGATAGTGCTACGGCTTCTAAGCGACGGGCAATGGTTGGCCAGGGAGTTAATAAATCAGACAGAGAAATGGAGCAAAAATCATGCGTTAAAGGTGCGCCTACTAATGATGCACAAGCTGATAGTGCCGTGCTGCCAGGTATTATTTCTACCGTTATCTCATTATCAGGTGTCCAGCCAGCTTTAAGTAATACTTCGTAAGTCGGGCCTGCCATTCCATAAACGCCAATATCACCTGAAGAAATAAGGGATACTTTTTTACCTAATTTTGCTTGCTCGTAAGCTTCAATGCAACGGTCTATTTCTTCAGTCATACCTTTTCTGACCACTTCTTTGCCATCAAGTAGGTCTTTAACGAGTTTGATATAGGTTGTATAACCTATCACTACGTCAGATTCGGCAATTGCACTTTTTGCTCTAAAGGACATGTGCTCTTCGGCACCTGGGCCGAAACCCACTAAGAATATTTTTCCACTCATGATTTTTTGGTATTTATTATAGGTGTAGGTAGGGGGTAATGATTCCTCTACGAAATTGTTAGATGATTTTTACAATAGAAACGGTGGCATTTTTACCATCACTTCCACGGTGTTTAAATTTTTCAACTAATAAGTCTTGCATATCAGTTTTAGCGGTTAATATCGCAGCTGCTTCAGAAACAGAAGGTGTTCCCATATATTTTAAAACAACGGCAGATGGACTGGGGACCTCAACTTGAGCTAATTGTTCTGCGGTATAAAAGTTTAAAGGCCATTGATGGATCTCCGCTAGCTGTAGTATTGCTAGTTCATCATTTTTTTTGTCTATTGTCGCCAGTTGTTGTATTGAATGCCTGTTTAGATTAATGGAGGCTAAAGCTAGATCAATAACATCTTCTAGTGTTTGTAAGGGCGTATTACGGTCGCAACCAAGGCCTAGTACAACTTTCATATTTTAGGTCGATAAACAACGAGTCTTTCTTCCAGTTGATGCCATGTTTCATCTGAAATTGGTTTATGGGTAACCCACAATAAGGCTTTAAAATGATTTAAGTCGACATCTTCAAAGCGTTCAAATAAATGAATATTAGCGGGTAATGGGGTAGGGCGAGTCCACCAGTTTTTCTCTCCCACTTCTTGAATAAAGGCTATAGGTTCTTCATTAACGACATGAGCTGAAACTCGTGTGATGTTGATTTTTGGCGCTTCAACTTGCCAGCCTAATTCACGACCTAAAATATCAACAGGAATTGTTTTCCCTACATCAGATGCCGTTGTTAATACAGCAGTACCTTGAGTTAATTGTGCAATCTTTTCAGCATAAGCATTGGCTCCACCCACATGCCCAGAAAGGACGGGGATGATAAATTGCCCAGCATCATCAACAACAATCACACCTGGGTCAACATCTTTAGATTTTAGGTGGGGGGCAATAAGCCGGACAACCGCACCCAGAGAAACTAAAAATACCAGTTGATCGTAATTTGTAAATAGTCTGGCTATTTCATTTCGGAACGGGCCTGAATAAGCATGTACATTATTGTGTAAGTCCGCCATTAATGAAGCAAATTTTTCTGAGACAACAATATCGGCTTCAGGGAGCTTTTCGGCTAATGATTTAACTTGTCCGGCGCCATGTTTGGTTATAGCGATAAGAGCAATTTTAGGTTCTGTTGGGGTCATTTTGGCAAGAAGGTAAAATAGAAATATTATAACCTAGTATTTAGGTCAGGAATAGAGGTTCATTTTTAGTTGCATAGGGGCTTGGATAACAGTATAACAAATAATAAAATATCGTTTTTTGGCTAAGGAACGTGCATGAAACAAAAACCCTACGTTATCATTTCGGGAAGTTATTCCATACACGTTCCTAAAGTATTTATTAATAGGAAATTTATATGTCAGATTCATCCCATATTGTTTGTCCACAATGTAGCACTGTTAATCGGATTGTGCATACTCGGCTGAGAGATAACCCAAAGTGTGGACGCTGTAAGCAAGCTTTGTTTGCGCATAAGCCTGTGGAGTTAACTGCAAAAACTTTTGTACAACATATTAAGCGCAATGATATTCCTGTTGTGGTGGATTTTTGGGCACCATGGTGTGGGCCTTGTAAAATGATGGCGCCAGCCTATACACAAGCAGCTTCCCAGCTGGAGCCTCAAGTTCGCTTGGCTAAAGTTAATACAGAAATAGAGCAGACACTAGCAGGCCAATACAATATTCGTAGTATACCTACGTTAGCCATTTTTAAAAAAGGCAAAGAAATAGCGCGTCAGGCTGGAGCAATGAGTGCTGAAGACATAGTTCGTTGGGTGCGCTTAGCAATATAGCTATGTTGCTAAGCGGTTAAGTTTTTGACTTTTATTTTCCATTCGTAAGGTTAAAGCCTTCGCCCCAAACAACAGGGCTACTTGCCCTGTATCCCTACTTTAAGTCACCAGGCTCTAACCCACCTGTCTTTTAGCAGGTGGTTGTTAAGAAGGCGTTTTTTCTAATTTGGGCGGGAGAAACCAGAGTTTTTATTGTATCTCTGCACTAACCAAGTCATAAACACGGTTGAATTTGACAGGCTTTGGTAGCTGAGGGCTTAATATTTCTGTCATAACCGAGAGTTTCCCAGTTGAATCATCTAAATTAAATTGTTGAATAAATCGCCCTGAACTGAGGGTGCTTTCAACGATAAGGTTGTTATCCTCCCAACCTGCAATGGTGATTTTTTGATTGGGGTCTTCGTTACTAGAAACCTGTGTACTACGAAAGTCAGTATAGATACTTTCTTGACCGTCAAGTGATGTAATTATAAGCAAAGGGTCTTTATGCTTAATGGTCAGTGTTTCTAATGAATTTAACAAGGCTTGGAAGCTTGGAGGTAAATAACGTTGCTTCGTGTTATTTTGCTTGTAGTTCGAGTTGGAACCACCTCGTTTGTTACCTTTCCCATTACCACTTCCGTTACCACTGTGTTGGCCATTACCTCGACTATTGGTATTTTGACCATCCCGATTATTTTTACGGTTTCGCTTGTGGTCTTGAGGTGACTGGCTCAGTTCTTTATTTAAAACCCATAAACCGGTTAGGTTTGGCAAGGTAGCTGTTGTATTAAAATTATTAGACGATCTTGCCTTTGCGGAGGTATTTGTACATGCAGGCATAAGTAAAATACTTAGCAACAGTATAAATAAATAAGAAATATGTTTAATCATAAAGAGTCTTGCTGCTATTAAGTTATGTGGCTGGAAATATACTCAGGTTGGGGTAATATAAGTGAGAGTTAACCCAATGCCATTAAGCTAAGGAACGTGTATGGAATAATTATAACGTAGGATTTTTGTTTCAGGTGGAATGATCTCATGAGGCGCATAGCAAGCTACGCAACGAATGAGATCATTCCATCTGGAGCAAAAAGACAAGTTAGAAATCGGAAAGTTGTTTCATACACGTTCCTAAGGATAGTGTAGGATGGGCAAAGCGATAGTGTGCCCATCAATTCAGCTCGATGCCAGTTAGCATGGCTTCAAGAAAAAAACCTGACATGACACTTACAATTTTCATTATATTTTCCGTTAGATTATAGTGTTTCTTGGTATATTCATATTACAGGAGGGAGTAATGGTTCAATTCCTTCGAATTCTGCTTGGGGGTGATGTTTTTTAATTAGCTTACTAATCTCATCAATTCTGTCTTTGGCAATATCGACCATGACTAAAAGGTCACCTTTTTCAATGGCCTCTTCAAACTGCCTAACTTTAGAATTGCCCACTTGTAAACCAGCTAATCCACTCATTATCGCACCGATTGTTCCTCCAAATAACAAGATTCCTAAAACGGGTGCTCCTGCAATTGCAAACCCTGCAAAGCGTAAGCCAACAAGACCCGTTAATAAACCAGTGGTAGCACCTAGTGCGGCACCTCGTTCTACTGCTGCTAAAAAGTCAGTTTTTTGAAGCTCATTGGCTTCGGGTAAGTCTTGTAAAGGGGTATCCCTTTTGGCTAAAACATGAAGGTGATGGTCTTTAAAACCAAGAGAGCGTAGCTCGTCAATGATTTTATGGGTTACTTCGATACTGGGTGTTAAAAAATATATTCTTCTCATGACGAGCTCCAGTGAAAGGGAAGTTAAATGTCTTATCTTAATTAGAAAGTTACTAAGTACTAATTCTATAAAAAATAGACTGTATTTTTATGGGAAAATTCAAATTTTTTCTAAAGTACAAAAAATTTGTTGAATTGTTAACGAAGTGATTAGAGTATATAGGTAGTGCTCGATATATTACTATTTGTTTCCAGCTCCCTTAATAAAATCATACTTCCACCTGATTACGTACGAGTCTCAGCCATTTTATAAAAAGGCCGATTCAACTGTTATACGTCATCTCGGCAGGGATTCACATTATGCTATCCTGCATAATGCCCTTTGGGTAAATGCAAATCTGTTCCAGACAGATTTGTGCCGAGATCCAGAACCCAAGGATGGGGTGATTGTATAATCAAGTATAAGCTAATTATCCAGGTCGTATGTCCCTATACACGTCATACCAGCAATCCCTGCTGGTATGACGTGGATCTAGTGTGTTATATACGGCTGAAGCTCATGGGTAATCAGGTACTTCCATGCTTTAGATATTGGTGTTGCTATCTCAGAACCATACATAAGTCAGAAAGTCATACAGTCTGAATCCTAAGTGTGTGGAAATCTTCATCTTATTATTTCCAGGTTTTTGATTGCGAGACAGTTTGATTCGGCACCCACATAAAAAGACAGCTATTAGCTGTGATACTTTTGTGATAATTACGTGAAACTTACACAATATATTTAATTTAAACTCTTGCTGTGGAATGTACCACATTGATGTCATAGTCTGGAAAAATCAGTTGAAACGAAATGATCCCAAAATGATAAGTGGGTTACAAAGTATAGTATGAACACTTGGTAATACAGCATTTTTAAAATATGTAGAATCAAGGCCTTGTATTACAAATAGTAACCTGAACGATTTTATTGGATGATAAAAGTAGAAACAAAGGGTTAATCCAGGATTAATAAATAAGGTGAGTTAAAATGAATAAAATAAAATTTTTTTCGGCGATTGGTCTTTTTGGGCTGTTCGCCATTGCAAACGTTGAAGCTGCACAAGTTAAAGTGACTATAACAAATAATGCAAGTGCTGGAGGAGTGGCTCTTACACCCGTTTGGGTTGGTTTTCATAATGGAAGTTTTGATAGTTATGATTCAGGTGTCGCCGCAAGCAGTCAATTAGAATCATTAGCAGAAGATGGGAATTCATCGGCTCTTTCTGCCACTTTTTCGGCTGATGGAACTCTAGTAGCAACAGCCAAGGCAGCATTAGGAAATCGAGTCCAAGGTTCTATTGGCTCAGCCCCAATAACAGCGGGCAGTTCGGTATCAGCAATCTTTGATTTATCTGGAGGTATGAGTAACCAATATTTTTCATATGCAAGCATGGTGTTACCTAGCAATGATTATTTTATTGCCAATGAAAATCCGCTAGCTCATAACCTAGCAGATTTGTTTAGTAACGGAGGGTCTTTCTCCTTCAATATTGGTGTCAATGGGAGTATTAATGATGCAGGTACAGAAATAAATGATTTCACAACTTCAGCTGGAAATGGTTTGTTTGCAGGGCTTCCCCCTATGCAAGGTGGTCCAAATATGGGTGCTGATGAGAACGGTGTAGTGCACAATGTGTCTAACCCTTATGCTGACTTTCTTAATATACCAGCCAACTTTGATTTAGCTGCTTTTGATTTTAATTCTAGTACTCTTTATCCAAATGGCTTGGCAACTGTGACTATAAGTGCTGTACCTCTGCCGGCAACTTTCTGGTTTATGACAAGTGGGCTGGTTGGCCTAGTCTCATTTTCACGCAAAAAATACCAGCTAAAGGCTGAAGTTTAATTAATATTACAGACCTAACCTAGACTGTCGAAATTAGCCGCTTTATAGATACTTTCCTAGTTTATGACTATCAACTTTATAGGATGTGCCGATGTAGGAGGCGCATCGGCTGCTATTGATGCGCTTCGTTCCTCAGCACATCCTATGAGTTTTATTTATTTTGTAGCTAATAAGGCAACCAGCAACAAATAACCCATCCACCTTACTGGCTTTTTTATCCCTGCTCAAACCATCTCAATC
>JALSLS010000311.1 GCA_026988195.1 Methylomonas sp. | reverse complement strand
AACCTATTTCCAGGTGGCTCATTCATTTGACCATAAACTAACGATACTTTATCGATAACGTTTGAATCTGTCATTTCGTGATAGAAATCGTTACCCTCACGAGTACGCTCCCCAACACCAGCAAATACAGAGAAACCACTGTGCTCAATCGCAATATTACGAATAAGCTCCATCATATTTACTGTTTTACCAACACCAGCACCACCAAATAAACCAACTTTACCCCCTTTCGCGAACGGGCAAACCAAGTCAATAACTTTAATACCTGTTTCTAATAGTTCATTAGCAGGAGCCTGCTCTTCATAAGAAGGAGCTTCACGATGGATAACCCATTTTTCGTCTTCGCCAATGGGTCCTTTTTCATCAATAGGCTCACCTAGGACATCCATAATGCGTCCTAAAGTTTTTTGGCCTACAGGTACTTTTATTGCTTCGCCTGAATTGCTTACTTCCAAACCGCGACTCAAGCCATCTGTTGTTCCCATTGCAATAGTACGAACGACACCGTCGCCAATCTGTTGCTGAACTTCTAATGTTAAACCTTTATTTTCAACATTTAATGCGTCATATACCTTCGGCAAATCTTCGCGTGAAAACTCCACATCGACGACTGCTCCGATAATCTGAACGATTTTACCATTACTCATCTTCGTCCTCTCTAAATCTAAATTCGCGTAGCTATCGGCCATATTTTAAACAGCCTAAACAGCAGCAGCACCTGCAACAATCTCTGAAATTTCTTGCGTAATAGCTGCTTGTCTAGCCTTGTTATAAACAAGTTGCAACTCATCAATAATATTACCCGCATTGTCAGATGCACTCTTCATTGCAACCATACGTGCAGATTGTTCACAGGCATTATTTTCCACTACACCTTGATAAACAATAGACTCAATATATCGCGTTAACAATGTATCCAGAACATCTTTAGCATCGGGCTCATATAAATAATCCCAATGTTTATTGCCAAAGTGATCTTCCGCATCATCTTCTAGTTCAGTAGCAACTACAGGAATCAATTTCTCTACAACTGGATTTTGAGTCATAGTGTTAACAAATTCATTGCTAACTACATATAATTCATCAATTGCTCCACTTGTGTAGGAATCCAGCATTACTTTAATAATACCCACAATATCATTAAGATGCGGTGTATCCCCGAGCTTACCTATTTGAGCCACAATGTTGGCATTAATAGCAGCAAAAAAACTACTGCCCTTTGTACCAATAGTACAAATATCAACTTCAATATTATCTTTTTGCCATACAGCCAAGTCCTTAAGCACGGTTCTGAACAAATTAGAATTCAACCCCCCACATAAACCACGGTCAGACGTTACAATAATAACGCCTATCCGCTTAACTTCACGGCCAACTAAAAAAGGATGCTTATACTCAGGGTTAGCATGAGCCAAATGTCTAATAATTTGACTTATCTTTTTTGAGTAAGGACGCGTTGCCTGCATTCTGTCTTTTGTTTTACGCATTTTACTCGCGGCAACCATTTCCATTGCTCGAGTAATCTTTTGAGTATTTTTAATACTCGCAATCTGTGTGCGTATTTCTTTACCAACAGCCATAAGAAGCCCCTTACCAGCTACTTGTTTTAATAAAAGTTTCTATTGCAGATTGAATGCCTTTCTTGATTTCATCGCTATAATCACCTGTATCGTTGATTTTTTGCATTAAATCAGCTTCTTCAGACTTCATATAAGATTGTAAAGCCGCTTCAAAATCACGTACTTTAGCAACGTCTAAATCATCAAGAAAACCTGCGTTCGCAGCATGTAATGAAACACCCATTTCAGCCACTGACATAGGCGAATATTGATCCTGCTTCATCAGTTCTGTTACCCGTTGCCCACGTTCAATTTGCTTACGAGTACTTTCATCCAAGTCAGAAGCAAACTGAGCAAATGCTGCAAGTTCACGATATTGAGCTAAATCAAGACGAATACCACCGCCTAGCTTTTTAATGATCTTGGTTTGAGCAGCTCCCCCTACACGAGATACAGATAAACCCGCATTTACCGCAGGACGAATACCCGAGTTAAATAAATCAGACTCTAAGAAAATTTGTCCATCAGTAATCGAAATTACGTTAGTCGGTACAAAAGCTGATACATCACCACCTTGAGTTTCAATAATAGGCAGTGCAGTTAAAGAACCTGTTTTACCTTTTACTTTACCCTTAGTTAATTTTTCTACTTCGGCAACATTAATACGAGAAGCTCTCTCTAATAGACGAGAGTGAATATAGAAAACATCACCTGGATACGCTTCACGACCTGGAGGACGACGAAGTAATAATGACATTTGACGATAAGCCCAAGCTTGTTTGGTCAAATCATCATAAATAATTAACGCATCTTCACCTTTATCTCTAAAGAATTCACCCATTGAACAGCCAGAATAAGGCGCAATGAATTGAAGTGCTGCTGATTCTGAGGCTGAAGCGACCACAATAATAGTATGTGCCAAAGCATCGTGCTCTTCTAGCTTTCTGACTAGATTAGCAATAGACGATCGTTTTTGACCTATAGCAACATAGATACATTTAACGCCTGTATTTTTCTGGTTAATAATTGCATCAACCGCAATAGCCGTTTTACCTGTTTGTCTATCACCAATAATCAACTCACGTTGGCCACGACCAACAGGAATCATAGAATCAATTGATTTCAAACCTAGTTGCACAGGCTGATCAACTGATTGCCTAGCAATTACACCAGGTGCAATTTTTTCAACTGGTGCTGTCTCCGTTGTAGCAATAGCCCCTTTGCCATCAATTGGATTACCCAGGCTATCAACAACACGCCCTAATAACGCTTCACCAACAGGAACTTCTAAAATTTTACCGGTACATTTAACGGTGTCGCCTTCTGTAATATGTTGGTATGCACCTAGCATTACCACACCAACAGAATCTCTTTCTAAGTTAAGCGCCATGCCAAAAGTGTTGTCTGGAAACTCCAGCATTTCACCTTGCATTGCTTCAGATAGGCCATGTACTGTGATAATGCCGTCAGTTATACTGACAACAGTACCTTCTGTATGAGCTTCGACACTAACGTCAAAATTCTCAATCTTCTTTTTAATCAGATCACTGATTTCAGATGGATTTAATTGCATATTTGTTTTTTCACCCTATGTTTTAGAGTTTCTTAGCTAATTGTTGAAGCTGACCTTTAACAGAGCCGTCAATTACTTTATCGCCTGCTTTAGCAATAAATCCACCAATCAATGCGTTATCGATTGATGTTGTAATTAGAACGTCTTTGCCTAATTGTTTTTTCAGCGTAGTGGCAAACTTTTTCTGTTCGTCCTTAGTTAAAGCAAATGCACTGGTAATTTCAACATCGATATAACCTTCATGCTCTGCTTTATAGGCTTCAAAAAGTTCTGAAATTTGAGGAGCCAATATCAATCTATCATTCTGAACTAATAATTTAACAAAGTTTACACCCTGCTCATTTAGCTGTTCCTGACAAATATCTAATATTAAAGTGGTCAACTGTTCCTGACTCACTTTTGGGTTAGCGACGATGGCAGTCATTTCTTTATCTTGCATAACCGCAGACAAGAATTCAAGTGTTTCAGACCAGTCAGATGTTGACTTACTTTCTACTGCTATTTTAAAAACAGCTTCCGCATAAGGCCTTGCCAATGTTGATAATTCACTCATTGTTTTATCCTAATTGCTTAGACACTTTACTGATAATTTCTTTATGCTTTGCTTTATCCACTTCTTCTTGCAAAATTTGCTCAGCTGCTTTTAATGCTAATGAAGATACTTCTTTACGAAGTGTCTCTTTCGCCTGCTGTATTTCTTGTTCAATTTGTGCTTTTGCTGATTCAATCATTCGTTCACCTTCCAGTTTGGCGGTTCCTTTTGATTCTTCAACAACTTCGTTAGCACGTTTTTGAGCGAGTGCAATAATATTTGCAGATTCAGCTTTTGCTTCTTTCAGATATTTGATAGCTTTTTTCTCAGCCAACTTCACATCTTCCTGACCTTTTTCAGCAGCAGCAAGCCCTTCAGAAATTTTCTTTTTACGCTCGTCAAGCGCTTCAATTAGCGGTGGCCACACATACTGCATGGTAAACCATACTAGCAGTGTAAATGTGATCATTTGACCGATCAGAGTAGCATTGATACTCACGGTATTCCCCTTATTGCTATTGAAAGATAACTAACTTAACCAGCAGCTGCTGCAGTTACAGCAGATAGGAATGGGTTAGCGAATGTAAAGAATAACGCCATACCAACACCAATCATGGTTACCGCATCTAATAGACCCGCAACGATGAACATTTTTACTTGTAACATTGGAACTAATTCTGGTTGACGTGCAGCACCTTCAAGGAACTTGCCACCCAACAAACCAAAACCAATCGCTGTACCAACAGCTCCCATACCAAGAATAAGACCAACCGCAATGGCTGTTAAACCTTGTACATCTGCAATTAACGCTGCAAGTTCCATAATACCTCCAAAAGTATTGTTATATTTAAAGTTAAAATTAAAAAAGAATTAGTGATCTTCATGCGCCATACTTAAATATACGATGGTTAACACCATAAATATAAAAGCTTGTAACACAATGATTAAAATATGAAATATCGCCCAAGGAAAACTTAGCAAGGGCTGTAAAAATGCAGGTAATAGAGCGATAAGTATAAAAATCAACTCACCCGCATACAGGTTACCAAAAAGCCTAAGCGCCAAAGAAATTGGTTTTGCTATTTCTTCAACTGTTTTTAACAATAGGTTAAACGGCATCATCCAT
Source organism: Methylomonas sp. (assembly GCA_026988195.1). Classification (GTDB taxonomy): domain Bacteria; phylum Pseudomonadota; class Gammaproteobacteria; order Methylococcales; family Methylomonadaceae; genus QPIN01. The sequence continues at coordinate 8,374 of JALSLS010000311.1, read as the reverse complement.
GGCCCAAAAGGAGTGCAAGTCATCTCTTTAGCAAAACCTAGAACACCTTTTATTTTGATACTATAAAAAATTATTAGGATAAAAACACTGATAGATAAGGCAAAGGTCGCGTTTAAATCTGTACTAGGGACTACACGTAAGTACTCAATCCCCATTAGCGAACTAATCAAAGATAATAAGTCCACTGGTAGTAGATCCATCATATTCCATAAGAACACCCAGCAGAAAATAGTTAAGCCCAGTGGAGCAATAAGTTTACTTTGCCCGTGAAAAGTATCTTTCACTTGCTGATCAACAAATTCGATCATCATTTCAGCAAAATTTTGTGCAAGCCCTGGAACACCTGTTGTTACTTTGTCGGCAACTGACTTAAAAAACCAAATAAACAAAGCACCTAATGCCGCTGAAAAGAACAGGGTATCTAAATGCAATGTCCAAAAACCCTCACCTACTGACAACGGTGTTAAATGGTGAACAATATATCCTGTAGTACCGCCTTCGCTAGCCATCTTCTCTCACATTTTTAATTTCAAAATCTCGCGCAAATAAAATGAGCGCAAGCCAAAAAACTGATAACACAGCTACAAAACAGATCATCAAAGGAAAAAACTGCACCCCTGGTATCTGAAAGGCCACTGCAAATAACACAAATGTTATTAAAACTTTTCTTGATTCACCGCTATAAAAGGACTGTACAATTTTTTTTGCACTTTGCCCTTTAGCTAAAGAGACTCGATACGCAAAATATAAATTTGGTAGAAAAGCGATTACCCCACCAACAATTGATGAAGCCGCCATGCTTTTTTGACCAAAAACTAAAAAACCAATACTAACACTGACAGCAACAAAGCCTTGCATTATTAATATCTTTTTTATAGTCGAATTGTTATATTTCTCTGCCACAATTGACCCCATAGCATATAGCCGTCGAATTATATCTGTCAGTATCCATTAAAGCAAGTTGAAAACCACCAACAGCATTGTTTATATTTGTCGCCGAGAGCTTTATTTGTTTGTTTGTAATTGAAAGTACTAATCTTGTTTTTGTTTTCTGCATTGGCGAAATACTATTTTTTCATGGATAATACTGATTCTGATGTCCTTTCACCATTCAAAAAAACAAATGAAACAAAAGCTAGAAACGCTACTGCAACATGCGATTGCAAGCCTTAAATCCGAAGGTATTCTAGATCATGGGGTAACACCACAAATATCTATTGAGAGAACTAAAGACTCTAAACATGGTGACTTTGCTACCAATTTAGCCTTAGCTCTTGCTAAGCCAGCAAAAACCAACCCTCGCCAACTTGCTGAAAAAATTATTTCTTTACTCCCAACTGACCCTGCCGTCTCTAAAATAGAAATAGCAGGCCCTGGGTTTATTAATTTTTTCATCAATTCGGATAACCACCTCCAGCTAATTAAGCAGATCCATAAAGAAGGCAAAAGTTATGGTCTAAGTGCAATAGGCGCTAATAAAGAAGTACAAGTTGAATTTGTTTCTGCCAACCCAACAGGCCCCCTTCATGTTGGCCACGGTAGAGGTGCAGCTTATGGCTCTGCTGTTGCAGACTTATTACAAGCCGTAGGATTTAATGTCTCCAAAGAGTATTACGTTAATGACGCGGGTCGTCAGATGGATATACTCGCCACCAGTGTATGGCTTCGTTATCTTGAAGAGTGCGGCGAAGTTGTTGCCTTTCCAAGTAATGGCTACCGCGGTGAGTATATTAGAGATATTGCCTTTAACCTACATAAAGATACAGGTAATGAATACCGCAGACCAGCAGATTTAGTGACTGAAGATATTCCAGCAGATGAACCTTTAGGTGGCGATAAAGAACTGCATATTGACGCCCTTATTGCCAGAGCAAAAACCCTCCTAGGAAAATCACTTTACAATGATTTATTTCAAGCGGGATTATCTGTCATCCTTAATGATATTAAAGAAGATCTAGAAGAGTTTGGAGTAAGCTTTCAAAAATGGTTTTCCGAGCGTAGCCTGATGGAAGACAACTCCATCCAAGATGCTTTAGATCGCTTAGATGCTTCTGGCTATCTTTATCAAAAAGAAGGAGCCACTTGGTTTGCCTCTAGCCGCTTAGGCGATGAAAAAGATCGCGTTGTTGTTAGAGACAATGGCCAGTCCACTTATTTTGCTTCAGATATTGCTTACCACATGAATAAACTTGATCGTGGATTTGATCAAATCATCAATATATGGGGCGCAGATCATCACGGCTATATACCAAGAGTTAAAGCGGCAATGCAAGCCTTAGGTGCTGACGAATCAAAACTTAAAGTTATATTAGTCCAGTTTGCAGTTCTATACCGTGGGTCAGAAAGGGTTCCCATGTCTACTCGCTCAGGGGAGTTTGTTACCTTGCGTCAACTTCGCAGTGAAGTCGGGACAGATGCTGCTCGTTTCTTTTATGTGATGCGAAAATCTGAACAGCATATGGACTTTGATCTTAAATTGGCAACCTCTAAAACCAATGAAAACCCTGTATTTTATGTACAATACGCTCATGCACGTGTTTGCAGTGTTCTACGCCAACTTGACGATAAAGGTTGGGAGAGGAATTTAATTTTAGGTATGGATAACCTTAATAAACTTACAGAGCCTCATGAAACGGCACTGATTAAAGCCTTGTCTAAATACCCAGAATTACTTGAAAAAGCAGCTATTCAATATGAACCTCATTTACTCATTCACTACCTAAGAGAATTAGCCAATAGTTTTCATACTTACTATAATGCCCACCAATTTCTAGTTGAAGATGAAGCTCTTAGAAATGCACGGCTTAACCTTATTTGCGCCACAAAACAGATTCTCGCTAATGGCTTATCTTTATTGAATATAAACACACCCGAGTCAATGTAATGTCGAGAGATTATAAAAACAGAGCAGCAAGTAGAAGTAAAAAGCCTCAGCAGCAAAATACGGTGGCTTGGTGGAAATGGCTTTTAATTTTTTTACTGCTTGCCCTTTTTGTAATTTTTTTAGCTTTCTTAAAGGGGAGCAGCCCAAAAACTAAACTTCAGCCCGAACACAAGACAGCGACTACAGCCGTACAGGCAAAAAAAACCCCAAAACATCAAAACAAACAAAGGGTAGAACCTCGCTATGATTTTTACACCATCCTCCCTGAAACTGAGATTGTAGTTCCTGACAATGAAATTAACACACGTCGCCGCGAAGAGTTTCTAGGTAAACGTAAAGCAGGTCACTATAATGTTCAGGCAGGATCCTTTCGTAACTTTGCAGAAGCTGATAAATTAAAAGCCAAACTTGCTTTAATGGGAATCGAGTCTAGAGTCGAAAAGGCAACGGTGGGAGGGGCTACTTGGAATAGAATAAAAATGGGCCCCTTCAGCAGCTCTTCTCAAGTATCTATTCTAAAAAAACGACTCAAGAAAAATGGTGTCGACATTATCGTTACTGAAATTAAACAGTAGCACCATAACGTCACATTCCTTTTAATCATCACAAACACAATTAGAAATATGTATGAAATAGAGTACGAATTCAGAGAACAAGATTTAATTCATTTCAATGAAATGATCTTAAAAAACGATATCGACCTACAAAAAAACATCCGCAAGCATAAGCTAATAGTCCCAGGCATTATGCTACTAATCGGTCTGTTTTATTATATTTACTATGCTGATATGATGACCACGGCTTATATCGCAATTTTAGCAGGAGGCTGGGCTATATTCTCACCTTACGCCATGAAAACAGACATGCGTAGACAATTTCTTGATAAATATACAGACAAAGAAAAGGCGGACATCTTTGGCATACACACACTGAGTATTGAGCAAGACTATTTAGCAGAAAAATCTCCAGGTGGAAAACACAAGACACCCTGGAAAGATATGTTACGCGTTGACTACGTTGATAAATATGTGCATATTTTTATTGATATAAACTCCGCCATTGTTATCCCTATTGAAACCATAAAAAGTGGCGATCTAAAGAAATTTGCTAAACAGGCTGAAAGCATGATTGATAGATTGAGCGACTAACAAACAAGCTCTCAAAAATCTATTTCCATATAAAATAAACAGCCTACAAAAAAACTAGAAACCTTTTCCAATGCTACCGAAAGCACCATTGGAAAAGGCTCCTTCCCTTTATGTTTAGCTCCACGCTGATATTTTGTTTTGTCTTTATAAATCTGAGCCTTATTGAACTGGTATGCAAACTTTGCGACCGGGTTATTGACTAAGCTTTCACTTAATCCTTTTAATTTCTTTGTTTTTTTCATTTAAACACCTTAATAAATTGGATTAATCACCATATACTATTAATATACCTTGTTTATTTGAACATAAAATCACTGTGACTTTCCAGAAAAATTTTGACGTTATTATCATCGGTGGTGGCCACGCAGGCACCGAAGCAGCACTAGCATCGGCTCGCCTTGGGGTTAGGACACTGCTTCTTACCCAAAATATTGACACTTTAGGGCAAATGAGTTGCAACCCTGCCATTGGTGGCATTGGTAAAGGCCACTTGGTCAAAGAAATTGATGCCTTAGGCGGCGCAATGGCTCACGCTGCTGATAAAGCAGGTATCCAGTTTAGAACCTTAAACTCAAGCAAAGGCCCTGCGGTCAGAGCAACTCGCGCCCAAACAGATCGCAATTTATACAAGCAAGCCATTCGCTTTACATTAGAGAACCAAGATAATCTTACATTATTTCAACAAACGGTCTCTGATTTTATAGTTAAAGGCGATAGAATTGTAGGGCTTAAGACCCAAATGGGGCTGGATTTTTCAGCAAAAACCGTGGTGTTAACAACGGGGACATTTTTAGGCGGATTAATTCATATTGGATTAGAAAACTATGCAGGTGGCAGAGCAGGGGAAGCAGCATCCATAGCCTTAGCCGACCGACTACGTGAACTTCCTTTTCAAGTTGACCGTCTTAAAACAGGAACACCTCCTCGTATTGACGGTAGAAGTATCAATTTCAGTAAACTTGAGACTCAACTAGGTGATACTAACCTTCCCGTTTTTTCTTTTATGGGGTCTCAACAGCAACACCCTCGACAAATCCCCTGCTATATAACGCGTACCAATAGCAAAACTCACGACATTATTCGCTCAGGTATGGACAGGTCCCCAATGTACACGGGCATTATCGATGGTGTTGGGCCAAGATACTGCCCCTCCATTGAAGATAAAGTTGTCCGTTTTGCTGATAGAGATTCCCATCAAATTTTTGTTGAGCCTGAAGGCTTAGATACTCACGAAATATATCCTAATGGTATTTCAACTAGCTTACCTTTTGATATTCAATATCAATTCGTACAGTCTATGCTCGGCTTTGAAAATGCCGTCATTATTCGGCCTGGCTACGCTATTGAATATGATTATTTCAACCCCATTAATTTAAAATCTTCTTTAGAAACCAAACACATGGCCGGCTTATTTTTTGCTGGACAAATTAACGGTACCACAGGGTATGAAGAAGCTGCCGCCCAAGGCTTAATTGCTGGATTAAACGCAGCTCGGCAAGTGAAAGGCCTTGAAAGCTGGTGTCCAGCACGTGACGAAGCCTATATAGGGGTGATGATTGATGACCTTATCACGCTCGGCACACAAGAACCCTATCGCATGTTTACCAGTCGAGCTGAATATCGCTTACTATTAAGAGAAGATAATGCTGACTTACGCTTAACAGAAAAGGGTAAAGCCCTAGGTTTGGTTGACGATATTCGCTGGCAAATATTTGAAAAAAAGCGAGAACAGATTTCTCAGTTACAAACCGAATTAAGTAAAAAATGGGTAAGAACAGGAACCGATAAAGCTTTGCAAGCCGAAAAAATATGGGGCAAAGAATTAAAAAAAGAAGCCAGTATGTTTGCTTTATTGCACCGCCCTGAGGTAGATGTTGACAATTTACTTTCTTTTGCTGAAATAGATAATATAGATCAGCAAGTTGCAGAACAAGTCGCCATACAAGCTAAATATGCAGGCTATATTGAAAGACAGCAAACAGAGATTAACCGCACAAAACGCTACAACCACTTAAACCTACCTGTTAATGAAGATTACAGTAAAGTTTCAGGCTTATCTAATGAAGTAGTCGAAAAATTAAAAACTCAAAAACCAGAAACCCTAGGGCAAGCTTCTCGCATCCCAGGCATTACAGCTGCAGCAATATCCTTATTACTCGTTCACTTAAAAAAGAAATCTGCATAATGGAAAGTTGCAAACAAATTTTACAGCACGGCCTAGAAACACTCGAAATCGACTATAGTACCGACCAGCTAGAGACTTTACTGAATTTTATTTTATTAATTGAAAAATGGAATAAAACTTATAATTTAACGGCCGTACGCAACAAAGATGACATGGCTCGTCTACACATCTTAGATAGCTTGACAATTCTACCTTTTATTCAAGGTGGCCGGGTTGCTGATATAGGGACGGGCGCTGGCTTACCCGGAATTCCTCTCGCTATATTTTTACCTGATGTTGAATTTATATTAATAGATTCAAATTCAAAGAAAACTCGCTTTGTACAACAAGCCATTTTAGAATTAAAATTAAAAAATGTCAGTGTCCAGCATACTCGAGTAGAAAGCCTGCAAGCCAACAGCTTATTTTCTACTGTTACCCTGCGTGCATTTGCCAATTTACAGGACATTATAAATTTAACTAAACACTTAATAGCCCCCTCAGGTATTTTATTAGCCATGAAAGGTCAACAGCCCAGTATAGAAGAAATTCAGGCACTATCAACACCTCACTCCGTTATCCAACTTACCATTCCAAACGTTGAGGCTGAAAGATGCTTAATTAAAATCGAAGGAGTTGCAGAACATGGGTAAAGTTATTGCTATTACCAATCAAAAAGGTGGGGTAGGAAAAACAACAACAAGTGTTAACTTAGCGGCATCCCTAGCTGCTGCAAATCGTCGAGTATTATTAATCGACTTAGACCCCCAAGGCAATGCAGCCATGGGCTGTGGTGTTGATAAAGAAGAAGTAGAATACTCAAGCTGTGAATTACTACTAGAAGAAGTCCCTGTTTCAGAAATTATTATTAGAAATAAAGAAGTTGGGTTTGATATTATTCCTGGTAACTCAGATTTAACCGCTGCCGAAGTTCATTTAATGAATGCAAAAAACAGGGAGCGAAAACTTTCAGATACGCTATTACAGATTAAACCAGAATATGATTATATTTTGATTGACTGTCCACCCTCATTAAATATGCTAACCTTAAATGCAATGGTTGCGGCCGATAGCGTTTTAATCCCCATGCAATGTGAATACTACGCATTAGAAGGCTTATCTGCCTTAATGGCAACACTAAAAAACATTAGGGAATCCGTCAATCCAGGACTGCACCTTGAGGGGATTTTAAGAACCATGTTTGACAATAGAAGTCGTTTAACCAAAGATGTTTCAGAACAACTACAACAGTTTTTTGGCGATAAAGTTTTTAGAACTTGCATTCCAAGAAACATCCGCCTAGCTGAAGCCCCTAGCCACGGCTTACCCATCATTCAATATGATAAAAAATCTCGTGGCGCTGTTGCTTATATTGCAATGGCCGGTGAAATGATCAGAAAAGAAGAGAAAAAATAACATGGCGTTAAAGAAACGTGGGTTAGGCCGTGGGTTAAACGCCCTTTTAGGTGATGTTAGCCCGACTGAAAAAGAAAAAGGCCAAGACTTACAAACCTTGCCAATTGAATTTTTACAGCGTGGCCAGTATCAACCTCGCAAAGATATGGATCCCGTTGCTCTGCAAGAATTAGCTAACTCTATTCAAGCGCAAGGTATTATTCAACCCATCGTTGTTAGACTTATTTCCGTAGACCGTTATGAAATTATTGCCGGCGAACGGCGCTGGAGAGCAGCTCAGCTAGTTGCATTACCAGAAATCCCCGTTATCATCAAAGACATTGATGACCGCGCGGCCATGGCTATTGCACTCATTGAAAATATCCAACGCGAAGATTTAAATGCCCTTGAAGAGTCAGAAGCATTAAAAAGATTGGTCGATGAGTTTAATTTAACTCACCAACAAACAGCGGATGCCGTTGGCAAGTCTAGAGCTATGGTCTCTAATCTATTACGTTTGCTAGACTTGCCTAACGATTTAAAAGCTTTGTTATCTAAAGGCTTAATTGAAATGGGGCATGCTCGAGCCTTATTAACATTAGAGAGTGATAAGCAAATAGAAATTGCAAACAGAATTGTCAAACAAGGCTTAACGGTACGAGCAACTGAAAAATTAGTAAAAGCCTTAGACACTGAAGCTCCACCTCCCCCTAAACAACAAGATTCAGATACTTTAAGACTACAAGCACAGTTGACCGAAAAAACAGGTGCAAAAGTAATTAT
>JALSLS010000310.1 GCA_026988195.1 Methylomonas sp. | reverse complement strand
GCTCTTTTGAATTCTAAAGAGGAAAATACCTCTCTCCAACCCTACTTTTTTGCATAAAGATCAAGCTCTTTTATTTTTCGAGTGAGTGTATTGCGGCCATAACCAAGTAGTAAGGCTGCTTCATTTTTTTTACCAGAGGTGTGCTTGAGAGCAGCTTTAATCAGAATGCTTTCGACTTCTGGAATAATTATTTTTGCAACTTCTGGCTGACCTAGTTGTAAGTGTTGATTTATACTTTCTTCCAATAATAACTTCCAGCTATTATTGTTTTCATGGTTTTCATCAATGTTCTTTTTTTCAGTTAGGGAAAGTTCTGGAGGCAAATCCTCTAAATGAACCTCTCTACCTGATGCCATCACGGTAAGCCAGCGGCAAATATTTTCTAATTGCCTCACATTTCCAGGCCAGGTAAGGCTACTTAAAAAAGCTTCTGTTTCTGGCTTTAATATTTTAACTTCACTGCTTAATTCTATGGCTGCTTCATTCAGAAAATGGCGTAGTAATAGCGGAATATCCTGTTTGCGGTCTTTTAAGGGGGGGATGTGAATACGGATTACATTAAGGCGGTGAAATAAATCCTCTCTAAACAGTCCTTTTTCAACCAAGGATTCAAGATTTTGGTGGGTCGCCGCGATAATACGAACATCAACTTTAACAGCTGAGTGGGAGCCTATAGGGTAGAACATGTTATCAGCGAGCACCCGAAGTAGCCTGGTTTGCAGTTCTGCAGGCATATCACCAATTTCATCTAAAAATAAAGTACCGCCATTGGCTTGCTCAAAGCGCCCTGCTCTACGAGTGTGAGCGCCAGTGAATGAACCTTTTTCATGTCCAAAGAGCTCTGACTCCATCAGGTCTTTGGGGATTGCTGCCATATTTAAAGCTATAAATGGTTTTTTGTTTCGTGGACTATGCCGGTGTAAAGCTTTGGCAACAAGTTCTTTGCCTGTCCCTGACGCACCGTTAATTAATACAGTGATATGTGATCTTGCTAAGCGGCCTATGGCTCGGAAGACTTCCTGCATTGCGGGTGCTTCACCAATTATTTCAGGGGTATCTTCTATGTGCTCAGGTTCTGATGGCGTTAGTAATTTACGCTGTTTACTTTGTAAGCAGGCACGTTGAACCACCTCAACGACATCATTAATATCAAAAGGTTTAGGAAGGTATTCAAATGCCCCTCCATGGAATGCTGAAACAGCACTATCTAGGTCAGAATGAGCTGTCATCACGATGACTGGCAGGTTAGGGTAGCTCAGTTGTAGCTGTTTTAATAACTCTAAGCCATCCATGCCTGGCATTCTAATATCGGTAATTAAGGCATCAGGGAGGTCACTTTTTAAAGCCTCTAGAACCGTTGAAGCATTTGGGAAGCTTTTACAAATCATTTCTGCTTTTTGTAAGGCCTTATTAAGTACCCAGCGAATAGATTTGTCATCATCGACTACCCAGACAATATTAGCATTGGGCATTGTTATTCTCCAAGGGTAAATATATTGAGAAAATTGTATTTCCTGGTTCGCTCTCGCATTCAATAAGGCCATTATGTTGATTAATAAGGGATTGAGCAATAGATAGACCTAGCCCTGAACCTTCTGCTCGGCTGGTGATCATTGGGTAAAACATTTGGCTCATTAGATCATGACTAATACCTGAGCCATTATCAATAATATTTATTTTAGTCGTTAGTCTATAGCGCTTTCGTCCAATAGTGGCATTGCGCTGAATACGCGTTTTGAGTGTTATTTTACCGCCTGATTGCATTGCCTGAACTGCATTTTGAACAATATTAAGAACCGCCTGAATGAGTTGGTTTTTATCGGCTTTTAAGTCGGGGATGCTGGGGTCGTAATCGGTTAATA
>JALSLS010000309.1 GCA_026988195.1 Methylomonas sp. | reverse complement strand
ACTCTGAAGCTGAGGCATGGATCGCTCAAGCAATGAAAGAAATAACCCCCACTACTTATACTTAAACAGACTAATCTATGAAAAAAATATTACTTATTTGTACAGCATCTCTATTTTTAACGGCCTGCGCCGACAAAGAGGCCTATAAAGAAGCTGTACTGACAGAAATGCAAGCTGAAAAAGACCTTAAAGACTACAATATTGACCCAGAACAAATGACAGAGTGTGTCGTAGACCTATCCAGTAAAGAAATGCCAGGCGTTTTTCCATTTGACCCAACTAGACTGGAGACCTATCAAAAATACACAAAAATGTTATCAATGAGCTCCGTTAAGGATAAGCAAAAAATGCTTGAAGAGTTACGCCACCTTTTTGGCTCACCAAAGGAGCTAGCAGAAGCCCATAGTAACTACACAATTAGCGTAATGGATTGTTTAGCGGCTATTATTAAGAAATCAGAACCAGAAATAGAAAAGAAAGATTAAGTTCCTAATTTTCTTATAATTATTTCCAGATAATCAATAAGGTAACCGTTCAGCCCCCCTTTTTCAAAGGAGGAAGTGAACGGTTATTCAATAAGGTTACCTAGAAATAGTTGTTTCACAACATAGCTGAAAAATAATCTATAAAATTACTTTCATTGACAAAGGTTATATCATACATACTGGTTAAGCCTTTTATCTGCTCATCACTTAATCCAAGCACCAACATAGTAAAGTTTTCTTTATCAATCCCCATCCGCTTTCTTAACTTTTGATACTTTTCAATAGTTGACCTAAATTCACCTGATTTACATTCGATAAATAATGGGGTGTCGTTATTGATAAGAAAAAAAACATCCACTTCATGCTTATCTTCATTGGGAAAATGTACTTTAAAACTTCTTAATGCAGAAAAAGGAACCTTTTTATGATAGAACAAGATTAACAGTTTCATAAATACAAACCATTCTAGCCACTCACCATTAAAAAAATTGAGCACTGAAGGTGCTTTCTGTAAAGTTAGATGGATCCGCTTATCTTGCTTATTATAAAAATATTTTGCGACAAAAGAGAAGTCATAAAGTGTTTTACAATAATGAGTTAAAGCCTGGACTTGTTTTTGAGAATTATTTGCAATGGGGATAGAGAGAGTCCCGTGCCCTTTTCGCTGTGCCTTTTTTATTTGATCATTTATAGCTTTAAGAAACTCATAATTTTCACCTAAGGCAACCGCAACTTCATCAAAAAAACCTTGGGTATCAATAGTTTTAGTATCAATATCTAAAATTATATTCTTTCTATCAAACCAGTCGATGATGGGTTTAAATTGGGTCTCATTAGTCAATGCTAATGTATTATGCAGATCAACATCATCTTCTAGGCTTTCAATATCCCCTACTGCTTCAGACTCTTTTATTTTGGCCTTTATTTTGCTGTATTTTCCAGAGAGTAGCTGGTATTTGGTAATAACATTTTTTACCAAGGCAACAGCATCGTGAATAGGCGCAATTTCTTTACATACGGGGCATTGAATTGTTTTCCCAACAAAATCATCAGAAACTTCTCGCAAATAACTACATTTATTACATAATAAAATCGCCATTAAGCCATCCTCTGCCACTCACAATATAGGGTTATTATTTCCATAATAGTCTAATTACTGACTAATTCCACCTTTTGTTAAATGACGGGGCTCTAACAATTTTTCTAACTCAGCTCTTGTTAAATTAGTCATTTCTTCAGCAACATCAACTATAGGCCTACCTTGCTTATAAGCGGCTTTTGCTACTTTAGCAGCCAGTTCATAACCGATAATAGGGTTTAAGGCTGTGACTAAAATAGGGTTTTTAGATAAAGCTTGTTGTAAGTTATCTTCTCGCACCTCAAAAGTTGCTATCGCTTTATCGGCTAATACTGCAGACACATTTCCTAAAATATCAATACTCTGTAAAATATTATAAGCAATCACAGGAAGCATAACATTAAGCTGAAAAGTACCCGCTTGCCCTGCAATCGTAATAGCCGCATCATTACCAATCACCTGAGCAGCTACCATTGCTGTTGCCTCTGGGATAACGGGGTTAACCTTTCCAGGCATAATACTACTGCCTGGTTGCAATGCCCTAAGTTCAATTTCACCTAAGCCGGCTAAAGGCCCACTATTCATCCAACGTAAATCATTGGCTATTTTCATTAAACTCACAGCAATCACTTTCATTTGCCCTGAGAGCTCAACCATGGCATCTTGCGCACTTAAGCTTTCAAAAAACGAATCATTGGGCTGAAAAGGCAAGCCTGTTTCTGCTGATAGAACTTGTGAGAATTTTTCTGCAAACAAAGGATCTGCATTAATACCCGTACCCACCGCTGTTCCGCCTAATGCCAGCTTATAGACCCTAGTTAAAGAGGCGTTAATTCGATCAACACCATTTCTAATCTGTAAAGCCCAAGCACCTAACTCTTGGCTCATTCTAATCGGCATAGCATCCATTAAATGGGTACGACCTGTTTTAGTAATATTATCAACAGTGGCTGCTTTTTTTTCTATAGCTGCTGCTAAATGATTCAACCCAGGTAACAATGTTTTCTGACATTCAAGTGCTGCACTAATATGAATTGCTGTTGGAATCACATCATTACTACTCTGCCCCATATTAACATGGTCATTAGCCCCCACATTAACACCCGCAATCTCAGTTGCGATATGAGCCAGCACTTCATTCACATTCATGTTAGTGCTGGTACCTGAACCTGTTTGAAATACGTCTACAGGAAATTGGTCTTGATGTTGACCCTCTATAATTTGCTGAGCAGCGCTAACAATCGCCTCACCTTTTTGTTGATCAAGCACACCTAAATCCATATTGACTTTAGCCGCATTTTTTTTGATCAACGCCACGGTTTTAATAAATGCAGGAGGTAACGCTAATCCACTGATAGGGAAGTTGTTAATAGCTCGTTGTGTTTGAGCTGCATATAACGCTTCAGCAGGGACTTGTAATTCGCCCATACTGTCTTTTTCTGTTCTGTATTGTTTTGTCATTTTAAACCCTTTATTTAAACAATCCCCCTCAATCCCCCTTTTTCAAAGGGGGAGCGAAGAGAAAGAGCATCTACTTTTCAAATTCACCTTATCTCTCTAAAATCCCTTTGCAAAAGGGGAGCGAAGAGAAAGAGCATCTACTTTTCAAATTCACCTTATCTCTCTAAAATCCCTTTGCAAAAGGGGGAGCGAAGAGAAAGAGCATCTTCTTTTCAAACTCACCTTATTTCTCTAAAATTCCCCCCTTTGAAAAAGGGGGGTTAGGGGGGATTCTTTAAATATTCTTCAATCGCTCCTCAACAACACTATCTATTACGGCTAACACAGCCTCCAACTCAGTAAGCACTTGCCTATTATCAAACCGTAAAACCAACAACCCTAATTCTTTCAAAGCTTTATCCCGTTCAATATCCTTTTGTAAGTATTCAGGTTCAAAATGTTGACCGCCATCTAATTCAATCACTAGTTTTGCTTTAGAACAGTAAAAATCTACAATAAAATTCAATAACGGCTTCTGCCGCAAAAACTGCACACCTCGAATTTGTTTCCGCCTTACTCTGTACCATAAAGCTTGTTCTGCATCGGTTAAATGACTTCTTAAATGCCTCGCTGGTTGCTTTAATTTTGGGTTAAATGGTTGCACCAATCAACCCAAACTATCAATAAAACCCTGTGCTTGTTGCTGATCGAAAGGCCAGCCTAGTTCACTTTCTGTTGCCAAATGATATAAAACAGGGATTCTAATAGCATATTTTTCCTGCCATTGTTCCTGCTCAGCTATATCAATCAATTCAATATCAACCTGCTGACAAGAAGCCATAATCAATTCAGCTTCTTCACATAAATGACAGCCCGCAGTCCCTAATAAAATTAACTTGATCATTCTTAGTGCCTAGACATTTTATCCAGATACCCCATAAACAAAGCAGATATAACCAAGGTTAAATGAATCAGCACATACCACATCAATTTATCATTATCGGTATCTTGCACATTCATAAATATTTTCAATAAATGAATGGATGAAATGGCAACAATAGAGGCAGCCACTTTCATTTTTAACGAGCCATAATCATGACTCCCCAACCAATCTAATTTTTCAGTATCTTCTCCGATATCCATTCGTGAAACAAAGTTTTCATAACCACTAAACATCACGATTACAATTAAACTTCCGACTAGAGTCAGGTCTATTAGTGAGAGTAAATTTAAAACCAGTGTCGATTCATCAATTTCAAGTATATGAGGTAAAAAGTGATAGATTTCCTGAAAAAATTTTATACATAAACTTAATAAAGCCAGACTCAAGCCTAAATAGACAGGTGCTAAAATCCAGCGACAAGCATACATTAGCTTTTCCACTGCTGTTTCAACTTTGTTTACACTCATATTTTAAAAAATAAAAATTGGGACATTCGTGAACATTATACTTTAGCCTTATTCTACCTGTTAACTTTATAGTATGCTGATTTTACCCCATACAAAAGACTGTCCGGTGTAACTTTATTAGTTCACCCTTCATTTTAGATAAAACAGAAACTCCCTAGTTTTATTTTGTAAATAAACTATATTTAAATAAGAAACAATTTGCAGACCAAGCGTATTAATTGTTTATTTGTACTTCCAAAGTATGAAGAGATAAATAAGGAACGTGTATGGAATAGCTTTCCGAAATTATAACGTAGGATTTTTGTTTCAGATGGAATGATCTCATGAGGCGCATAGCAAGCTACGCAACGAATGAGATCATTCCATCTGGAGCAAAAAGACAAGTTAGAAATCGGTAAGTTGTTTCATGCACGTTCCTAAGTTGCTTATGTTTTTTTCTTGAAGGACTCTATTAATGCTATTTCAGTACTGTATTTTTTTAGCTAATAAACACCTTGATATCAGCCTTAGGGGTATGCACAAAATAACTGCGGCAATTGGTGAACTTATTCCATGCACGTCCCTTAACTCAAATACTATTAAACTTGGAAAGGAATACCAATGAGTATTTCAATTGGAATTATTGGTCTTGGGCGTGTCGGCAGGTCGATGTTGCGTACCAATTTTATCCAATCAAAGGGAGGACGGTTTAAAATTTGTGTGTTGTGTGATGTTATGCCTATCTCACAGCTTGCTTATTTAATAGCCTATGATAGCACTTACGGCCCCGCCCCCTTTTCTGTAGATTATGAGGGTGACTTCCTCATTATCGCAGGTAAAAAGATACGTTACTTACAAGTTGACCGGCGTCAAGGGCTTGAGAATAATAAAAGCCTAATAACACTTAGAAATCTAGAACTTGATATATTGATTAATGCAACTGGGACAGCCGCTATTGAAGATTTACGCAACCTTATTGAGTTACAAGTCACTAAAAAAATACTGTGTAGTTGGAATATCCTAGGTTGTGATTTAAGTATGGTTTATGGTGTTAACCACAAGCAATATGACCCTCAAAAACACCATGTAATATCTGCAAGTACTTGTACCGGAAACGCAATGACACCACTAGCTTATATTTTGGATAAGCATATTGGTATTGATTTTGCCAGAATAATTACTATCCACCCGACTTTATCCGATCAACACCTACTTGATGGTTTCCATAAAAACGCCCATTTAGGCAGAACTCAAGCGGCGTCTATTATTCCAACAAATACTAATGTGGGCGCATCTACAGCACTAGCCCTGCCTAATCTTGCAGGAAAGTTAGATTCCATTTCTTATCGCGTTCCAACAGAAATTGTTTCTGTTATGGATATTTCAGCAAATCTATCTCGGGACACATCACTTGAAGAGTGTACCGAGCTGTTAAAACAATATGAAAAAGATGAAATGGCCGGTATTCTACTTTGTGATTCAGGTGCTTGGGGACATGAAAAAGTCAGCATTGACTTTGTTGGAGCAGAGTATTCATTAATTGTTTTAATGAATCACTTAAGGGTGAGCAATAAGCGACAAATAGGCATTTCATTGATGCATGATAATGAAAGAGGGTACTGCTGTCGTGCACTAGATGTTATTGGCACTATTGGTGAAAAATTGTGAATGAACTAAAACATTTTTCAACTGATAATTTTGTATTTTTTCTTACAACACTACTACAAGCAAAGGTTTATTATGGCTCAAAAAATGTTATATATTCTTAATCCTGGTGATAATATCAGTCCATTTGATGTAACCATGGCTGCTGACGCAGGCTTTAACCATATCATCCCTTTCCCTCATGTTCAGCCGGAAAATGTAAAAGCAATGGTGCAAGATGCCATTTTTTCTCGTCCTCCCAAACGCTTTAATGATACAGGAATTTTTATTGGTGGCCGTGATGTTCACTTAGCTGCAGATATGTTTTTAAATGCAAAAAAAGCCATGGTAGGCCCTTTTGAAGTAGGCGTTTTTGCTGACCCAAATGGAGCATACACTACCTCAGCTAGTGTTTTAGCTTTGGTTACTAAGGCTCTAGAAGAAAAGCATGGAGGTGGCTTAAAAGGGCGAACGGTTGCAGTGTTTGGCACAGGCCCTGTAGGGCTCTGTACAGCAGTTCTTGCTGCAAAAGAAGGTGCAAAGACCCGTCTATGTAAATTAACTTCCGAAGATGATGAAAGCGTCGCTTCACGATTTTGTGCTCGCTACGACGTGGATGTTTCGTGGGTATCCGCTCTGACTCAAGATGAGAAAGTCACTGCCTTAAAAAATGTTGATGTTGTTATTTGTGTTGCTAAGGCAGGCATTAGAATCCTTGAAATGGAAGAGCTTAATACGATAGAAAACTTACTGGTTGTTGCTGACACTAATGCAGTCCCTCCTAGTGGTGTTGCGGGTTTAGGTATGGATGATCTAAACACACAAATAGAATATACCGGGGGAACATTTAGCGGAATAGGCCCCTTAGCTATTGGTAATATCAAATCTAAAACTGAAATTGGTTTGTTTAAATATATACAAACCTCTAAAAAAGCTGCTTTTATTGATTTTCCTGAGGCGTATGACTTTGCGGTTTCTTTAGTTAAAGAAATGAAATGAATTTATGCACTTTACCCAATAGACCTTTATCTATTTGGTCTATTGGGTAGCAAAGTTAAATATTCGAATTTCATCATCAAACGCCAATATTTTTCTTTGACTCGCTTTTATCCTACTTCTAAGTAAAAACCCTACATTCCAAGATCTAATGATGTAAATGTGCAGATAACCAACGCTCTGCCACTTCTTTTGCCATGCCTTTTCTTTTGGCATAACTTTCAAGTTGCTCTTCATCTATTTTACCGACATTGAAATATTGTGATTCGGGGTGAGACAAATACCAGCCGCTGACGGCTGCAGTTGGGAACATGGCGTAGCTTTCTGTTAGTTCTATCGTCGTTGCTGCTGTTGCATTTAGCAGTTTAAATAATTTTTCTTTTTCAGTATGATCAGGACAAGCAGGGTAACCTGGGGCGGGTCTAATGCCTTTATAGTCTTCAGCAATCAGTTGTTCATTTTTATGGTCTTCATCAGCCACATAACCCCAATGTTCTTTTCTAACTTGCTCATGTAAATATTCTGCAAAGGCTTCTGCTAGTCGATCAGCTAAGGCTTTAAGCATAATGGAATTATAATCATCATAATCTTTTTCAAACGCGGCAACTCTTTCATCAATGCCAATACCTGTTGTTACCGCAAAGCCACCGATATAATCAGCTTTTCCACTGGCTTTACTGGCAATAAAATCAGATAAGCAATAGTTAGGTCGGCCTGGAGCCTTTACATTCTGCTGGCGTAAATGATGCAAGGTTTCTAAGACTTCTGTTCGTGTATCATCGGTATAAAGCTCGATATCATCATCTATACTATTAGCAGGATAAAACCCAATCACTGCCTTGGCTGTTAACCACTTTTCAGTAACAATTTGATCTAACATCTTTTTAGCATCAGCAAACAATTTCGTTGCAGTTTCTCCCACGACTTCATCTTTTAATATCTTAGGATATTTACCAGATAATTCCCATGTTTGGAAAAAAGGTGTCCAATCAATATAAGGCACTAAAACATCAAGTGATAATGGCTCTATTACCTTAGTCCCTAAAAATGTAGGTTTTGATGGCTGATGGTCACCTAGCTGAAACTTATTTAATCGTGCCTTTTCTAAACTATGTTGTTTAACCTGTGCTTTACGCCCTTTATGACGCTCTCTCACTTGCTCATATTCTGCGCGTGTTTTAGCAATATACTCATCTTTTAACTCATCACTTAATAATGAGCTAACAACACCCACACTGCGCGAAGCATCTGTGACATAGATGGTAGGTGCATGGTAGTGTTGTTCAATTTTTACCGCGGTATGTGCGCGGGAAGTCGTCGCACCACCAATCATCAATGGAATATCAAAACCTTGCCTTTCCATTTCTTTGGCAACATGCACCATTTCATCTAATGACGGGGTAATTAAGCCACTTAAACCAATAATATCGACATTTTCTTCTTTAGCTGTTCTAAGGATTTTCTCAGCAGGCACCATAACGCCAATATCAACGACTTCATAGTTATTACATTGAAGTACAACCCCCACAATATTTTTTCCAATATCATGAACATCGCCCTTAACCGTTGCCATTAATATTTTTCCATTCGTCTTTATGTCGCCCTTTTTCTCCGCATCCATAAAGGGCATTAAATATGCCACGGCTTTTTTCATCACCCGAGCAGATTTAACCACTTGCGGTAAAAACATTTTACCTTCGCCGAATAAATCACCGACAACATTCATGCCGTCCATTAACGGCCCTTCAATCACATATAAAGCCATTTTAAGTTCGACACGAGCTTCTTCAGCATCTTCGACAATATATTCATCATTGCCTTTAACCAAGGCATGTTCCAACCGCTTGCTGACGGGCCAGGTGCGCCACTCTAAATCTTCTTGTTTGGCAACAGCCCCACCGCCTTGGTATTTTTGCGCCATTTCCAACATGGCTTCGGTTGCACCAGGGCTACGATTAAGAACCACATCCTCTACTGCTTTACGCAGTTCATCGGGAATATCTTCATAAATAGCCAGCTGCCCAGCGTTGACAATCCCCATACCCATGCCTGCTTTAATCGCATGGTAAAGAAATACGGCATGAATCGCTTCTCGTACTTGATTATTTCCACGGAAAGAAAAAGAAACATTAGAAACACCACCAGAAATTAATGCATGGGGACAAGTTCTAGTGATTTCTCGGGTCGCTTCAATAAAATCGACACCATAATTATTATGCTCATCAATTCCTGTAGCAATAGCAAAAATATTAGGGTCAAAAATAATATCTTCAGGTGGAAAGTTAACCACTTCAGTTAAAATTTTATAAGCTCGCTGACAAATTTCAATTTTGCGCGCCATAGTGTCAGCCTGACCTTGTTCATCAAAGGCCATCACAATCATGGCCGCACCATAACGACGAATCAATTTAGCCTGTCTGATAAAGTTTTCTTCACCTTCTTTAATAGAGATGGAGTTAACAATGCCTTTTCCCTGAATACATTTAAGACCTGCTTCTAAAATATCCCATTTAGAGGAGTCCAGCATAATGGGGACTTTTGCAATATCTGGCTCTGAGCCGATTAAATGAAGAAAGCGCACCATGGCTTCTTTTGACTCCAACATGCCTTCATCCATGTTGATATCAATAATTTGCGCGCCATTTTCTACTTGTTCTTTGGCAACACTTAATGCTGTTTCAAAGTCACCCTCTACAATTAAGCGTTTAAACTTTGCTGACCCGGTAACATTAGTTCTTTCTCCAACATTAACAAATAAAGAATCTGCTCTAATATTTTGTGGCTCTAGCCCTGATAAGCGACATTGTTTTTCTATCTGTGGGATTTTTCTAGGGGGATATTTTTGTACCGCATCTACAATGGCTTTGATATATTCCGGCGATGTTCCACAACAACCTCCAATAATATTTAAATAGCCTAGTGCTGCCCAATCGGCAATTTCAGTTGCCATTTCTTCAGGGGTTTCATCATATTCACCAAACTCATTTGGCAAACCTGCATTAGGATGCGCTGAAATATGGGTATCACAAATAGTTGAAACTTCTGCTATATATTGGCGTAATTCTGTTGCGCCTAAGGCACAGTTAAAACCAATTGAAATAGGGTCAACATGACTTAATGAATTCCAGAAAGCTGCAGCTGTTTGACCTGATAATGTTCGTCCTGATGCATCGGTAATAGTACCTGAAATCATCACCGGTAATTTATAACCTAATATATCAAAATAATTCTCGACTGCAAAAATAGCCGCCTTGGCATTTAGGGTATCAAAAATGGTTTCAATAAGAATAATATCAACACCAGCATCACACATACCGCGTATGGCTTCGGTATATGCTTCAACCAAGTCATCAAAAGAGATATTTCTAAAACCAGGATCATTAACTTCTGGAGACATTGATGCTGTACGGTTAGTCGGCCCTAAAGTACCGGCTACAAATCGTGGCTTGTCTGGTGTTAATGCGGTAAATTCTGCAGAGACTTCTTTGGCTAAACGAACCGATTCAAAGTTAATTTCATAAGCCAATGATTCCATGTTGTAATCAGCCATGGCAATGCTGGTCGCATTGAATGTATTAGTTTCAACAATATCAACACCCACTTCAAAATAAGCTCTGTGAATAGCTTTAATAATATCGGGCTGAGTTAATGACAATAGGTCATTATTACCATTAAGATCACTTTCCCAGTCGGCAAAGCGCTCACCGCGGTAATCTTTTTCTTCTAGATGGTAACTCTGTATCATCGTGCCCATTGCACCATCGAGGAACAAGATACGTTGTGATAATTGTTGTTTTAATAATTCGATATTATTCATAGGAAATTAAAGGTAGGATATTAAACCAATAGGTTGTATTTTCTTTATTAATTTAGCCATTGCTTGATTACTTTCATCCATATATTATGGAACCCTAATAAACAAACTGGAGAGCAGAATGTCAAAACCAAGTTTACTACATGTTATAAAAAGTGTTCTTGCAGCGGGTATTGGCGTACAAAGCAATAAAAATAGAGAAATAGATTTTGAACACGGCTCCCTTTCTAGCTATCTAATTGTTGGCTTTATTGCAACAGTACTCTTCATTCTGACTATTGTATCTATTGTGTCATTAGTCACAAGTTAAAGATAACTAATAAGGCAACCGGCAACAAAAAATCTGCGCAATCTGGGTGGGTTATTTATTGTCAGTTACCTAAGGAACGTGCATGAAACAACTTCCCGATTTCTAACTTGTCTTTTTGCTCCAGATGGAATGATCTCACTCGTTGCGTAGCTTGCTATGCGCCTCATGAGATCATTCCACCTGAAACAAAAATCCTACGTTATAATTTCGGGAAGTTATTCCATACACGCTCCTAAGATAGAAACAAAAAAGCCTAGATTAATCTAGGCTTTTTTGTTTCTACATATTACTAAAAATTTATGATGATGTTTTAAAGCTATTTTTTATGCTAATAAACATTTCTTTAAGACCATCAAATAAGCCCATAAAACTAAAAGCTTGCTTTAACATAAACATTTGCCTAGCAATAGCAACAACAAAGAAAGGCACTACCCAAGGAAGAAACTCAAAAATAATCCCGATCACAGTTCCGCCTGCACCAGACTGTAGTCCTGCTGAATCAGAACCCTCTCTATTTTTCAAACCACCCGCATCATCGTAATCACTACTAATATCAGTATCAAATGTTTCAATAATTACCATATTAAATTTGATCATGATAAATTGTATGACCAAGAAAACAATAAAACTGCCTGCCACCCAATATAAAGCGTTACCTGTCTTATGCTCAAGAGCCGTTCTATAAATCCATATCGCTATAAAAATAGCAATGATTCCACCAATAGTCATATTATTTATCCTCTATATTACTTATTATTATAATTACAAACTCAACCTAAAACCACTGACTCCATAACTAAGACCCAACACCTAATTTAATCTTATTAAGCGTTAAACCTTGATCGTTATGAATACCTAATATATTCAATCTAATCCATATTTTAAGCTAGCCATTCTACTTTAGAAATGCTCTCTATAAAATACATCCAAGAATGTATGCTCATACTACTCATATTCAAACCATATAGCAATTTAGAACATGTCCTTAAAGCCAATTTAATTTTAATTTAATGCCACTTAAGTAAGGTGGAAAGAAATAATCTAGACTGAAGCTTTTAAGTTAAGGAACGTGTATGGAATAACTTCCCGAAATTATAACGTAGGATTTTTGTTTCAGGTGGAATGACCTCATGAGGCGCATAGCAAGCTACGCAACGAATGAGATCATTCCATCTGGAGCAAAAAGACAAGTTAGAAATCGGGAAGTTGTTTCATGCACGTTCCTAAAGGAACTTAATCACTCAAAAAAACTCTTATTGCCAACAATCAGAACTAAGATATTTATGATGCACAAAAACACTTTGTTTTCTCATATTAATTTATTACGCCCCATAACACTACTGGTAATATTCTCTTTACCTTCTTGTGCTTTATTAAACCATAAGACAGCAACACAAAAAACTGTCCCTACAGGATTACAATCTGTCCATACTTTAGATGTTTATTCTGATAAAGAAAATCTACATGCTTTATTTTCTGGTATAGATAAGCAAACAAATAAACTTGCTTTAAAGTACATAAACTCCTCTGATTCAGGAAATTCTTGGTTAACACCTGTCACTGTTAACCAAGATTTACTCTCGCTAAAAAAATCAAAAAGAGGTAATGACTTTCAAGTAGCGGCCTCTGGCAATAATGTCATGGTAGTTTGGCAAACAAAAGGTGGGGAACCTTGGACAGGTAAAATTGCCATGGCTTTATCCCAAGATTTCGGACAAACATGGCGACAAATAGAAAGCCCCGTCAGTGAACAATATAGCAAAATTGACCAAGGGTATTTTGACCTAGTGGCTGATAGCCAGGGTAGCTTTCATTTTGTATGGCTTGATGACCGTGAAGAAGCCGGAAATACCCAAGGGCTCCGTTACGCGCGCTTTCCTAATAACAAAACAGGGCGTTGGGATCAGCATAAAGATTTAGAACTGACAGCCTGTACTTGTTGTTGGCTCAGCATCTCTGCCGATAAAAAAGACAACATTCATGTGCTATATCGTGATGACAGCCCTAGGGATATGCGTTTAATATCGTCCTTAAACAATGGA
>JALSLS010000308.1 GCA_026988195.1 Methylomonas sp. | reverse complement strand
TGTATCTATTTAGTTTAGTCATTGACTATAAAAACGTCCCTATTAAGGGACAAAGTGATAAACCTAAAATTAAAAATAGAAGTGTCAAATAGCTTTAAATACCTATAGGTATTGAGTGTCAGTATTGTTGTTATACAACGACAATGCATTATCTACGACCAGAAAACCCGATAAATTTACTGGGTTATTGATAGTTAATAACCTCAAAAATAGTAATAACAGGGACTTAGCTGTTATTACTATACTTGGCAAAGGGTGGTAAGTGGCATGGTATATGCTTGAAATTGGTGTTTGGTAGCAAAATATCTTGTATCCTATACAAGATACACTTTAAATATCAGTAACCTAGGAAGCTAAGTATGCAGAGAATAACTGTTTCAATCATTACACTTACCTTAATTGTGACAGCCAATATATTTTTTTGGGCTTATATGAATAAACCAGACCAGGTTCAGTCATGGGAAGGTTTAATGATGGGAGTCTCCTTTAATCCTGCTCGGCGTGATGATGATCCGGAAAAAAACTTATTTCCAACTAAACAAGAAATAAATCAAGACCTTGCTTTATTAGAAGGCAAGGTTCATGCGGTACGTACTTATAGTGTGCTTAATGGGTACGATCAAATAGCTGAACTTGCAGAAAAATATAATTTAAATGTAACGTTGGGTGCATGGGTTAATAGCGACCCTGAAGTTAGTCAACTAGAAATAGACACATTAATTAACCTTAGCCGCATAAATCATAAAAATATTGTGCGCACGATAGTAGGTAATGAAACTATTATGCGTAAAGATCTGAGTGTTGAGCAACTGATCTTGTACATTAGACAAGTCCGTGAAAAAACCTGGAGGCCCGTTAGCACTTCAGAAACATGGGATATTTGGTTGAAATACCCAGAGCTTGTTAAAAATGTTGATTTTATAGCCACTCATATTTTACCTTACTGGGAGGGCATTCCTGCCGAAGAGGCGGTGGATTATGTTTTTGATCGTTATTATGCATTAACTAAAGCCTATCCAAATAAACCCATTGTGATCACTGAGGTAGGTTGGCCTTCTGCTGGCCAGCCGATAGGTCAGGCTGAAGCAAGTTTGGTTAATCAGGCCAAGTTTATTAGAGATTTTTTAAACCGAGCAAAACGAGAAAATTTAACCTACTATGTTGTAGAAGCATTTGACCAACCTTGGAAACAAGATTTGGAAGGAACAGCTGGAGCCTATTGGGGGCTGTTTAATGCAAATCGAGAAGCTAAATTTTCAATGTATGGCGATGTTCTAGATCTACCTGGTTGGGAAAACTGGGCGTTAGCCGCCGCAGCTTTGAGCATGTTTTTAATGACTCTCTTCCTGTTTACAAGAAACCATATGAAATTATCAGGTAAGATATTTTTTAGCATTATCGCTAATTTATCAGCCTCAACTATTGCATGGACTGCCTCTATTGGCGCTAGCCAATACCAGACCACGATGAGTTTTATTTTATGGGGTTTATTATTAGCTATGCAAGCAATGGCGGTTATTGTATTGCTAGTAGAAAGTCTGGAAATTTCTGAAGTGCTTTGGAATCGAAAAGGAAAAAGAAGTTTTAAGGCTTTATCTGTACCTGAAGGCTTTAAATATCCAAAAGTTTCATTACATGTTCCCATTCATAATGAACCGCCAGAAATGGTAAAAAAGACTTTAGCCGCATTGCTTGCTTTAGATTATCCCAACCTTGAAGTATTAGTTATTGATAATAATACCAAAGACTCGGCTGTTTGGGAGCCCGTGGAACAAGAATGTAAGCGACTTGGTGAGAGGTTTCAATTTTTTCACTTAGAAAACTGGCCCGGATTTAAAGCGGGGGCTATTAACTATGCACTGGA
>JALSLS010000307.1 GCA_026988195.1 Methylomonas sp. | reverse complement strand
ATCTAAATCAGCCAAAAGCAAAGATAAAAAAGTTATTACCCTTGTACTTTATAGGAGAGTTTATGAGTAAGAAAAAAGGCAATATCATGAAAATAAGACTGGATTTTAAACGTGGAAACTCCTAAGAATAGCCAATTTTTTTAGCCATAATAAATGATGAATACTCCTGAATCATATTTGTATATATCTATTGCTAGGCAGCAACTTTCTTTGATAAGAGCAGGGCAGGAAAAGCTTATATATTCAGTTTCTACGGCTAAAAATGGTGCAGGTGAAGCCATGGGAAGTGAGTGCACACCCACAGGCTGGCATAAAATCAGAGCAAAAGTTGGTCATAATCAGCTTTTAAATTCCGTTTTTATTGCTCGACGACCTACAGGTGAAATTTATAAGCCTGAATTAGCTCAGGAGTACCCTAACAGAGACTGGATACTTACTCGTATTTTATGGCTAGCTGGGTTAGAACCAGGAAAAAACCGCTATGGTCAAGTTGATTCAAGTTGGCGGTATATTTATATCCATGGTTGCCCTGATCAATTAATACAGGGAAAGCCGGAATCTCATGGCTGTATTCGAATGAAAAATAAAGATATTGTTGAATTATTTAACAGTGTAAATGTAGGCTTAAAAGTATATATAGAATAATGATAGGTATTTATTAGCATGTCTAGAATTGTATTAGGCATTGAGTATGATGGGGGGCTCTATTGTGGCTGGCAGAGCCAAAAGGGAGTACGAACAGTTCAAGATGAAGTGGAAAAAGCTTTATCAAAAGTGGCTAGTCAAAAGGTATCTGTTCGTTGTACCGGGCGGACGGATTCTGGTGTACATGCATTAGAGCAAGTTGTACATTTTGATACTGAAGTCAATCGTGAGCTAAAAAGCTGGGTCATGGGGGGGAATATTAATTTACCCGAAGATATTAGAATTACTTGGGCAAAGCATGCGGTTGAAGACTTTCATGCGCGTTATAGTGCAGTTGCACGTTTTTATCGTTATATCATTTTAAATAGAAACATGAAATCTGCTTTGACTCGTAACCAAGTAACCTGGTGTTATGATCTTTTAGATGAAGTAAAAATGCATCAAGCTGCTCAAAGTTTGCTTGGTCAACATGATTTTTCTTCTTTTAGGGCAAAAGGCTGTCAGTCAGTCAGTCCAAATCGATTAATGCATTTTATAAATGTTTATCGTGAAGGGGATAATGTCATAATGGATATTTCTGCAAATGCTTTTTTACACCATATGGTCAGAAATATTGCAGGTGTATTAATGGCCATAGGGAAAGGCGAAAAAGCTGTTAGCTGGGCTGAAGAGCTGTTGGAAATAAAAGACCGCAAGCAAGCAAGCGTGACGGCAGCACCTTATGGTTTATATTTAGGGGGGGTGTATTACCCTGAGAAATACGGCATTCCTAAAAACCCAGTGTTCGATTTATTACCAGCAGATGCAGCAAGGTTTGAATATTGAATTTTTTGAAAGTGAGAGTTTAATAAAGCCCTTAGTCATTATTGTTGAGTTATACTCACACAATTTTGTTAGTAAAATAATTTTTTAACGTTTTAAATATGATTGATACTTATAATTTTTTATCTTTTCAAATACATGGTTCTGCAGGCGCTGGGCATAAAGCACATGATGGTGTTGCTGGCGATGTTGAACAATTACTTACTTTTTTGGAAAGTTTGATAGGCCTATCACCTACTGAAATGTTTTCGGCTATTATGCCTGGTATTTCTGGCATGGCTAATATTCACCCATTGGTTGTACATTTTCCCATTGCCTTTTTAGTGGGGTTTTTGCTGATGGATGTATTGGGTGCACTGTTTAAAAAACAAAGTTGGCAAAATTTGGGGGCAGGTTTA
>JALSLS010000306.1 GCA_026988195.1 Methylomonas sp. | reverse complement strand
GAAAGTTTTGATAAAGCTGTTGCGCTACTTAATTTATTAGAGCAATTTAGCATAGATGAAAGTCATTAAGCTGGGCGGAAGCTTAATGGGTGATGCTGATATTTTAACGGCATGCTTAAATACCATTGAACAAAATAACAAAGATAAGGTCGTTATTGTGCCTGGAGGGGGGGTATTTGCTGATCAAGTTCGAAATACTCAGAAACAATGGTTGATTAATGATGAAATAGCGCATGAAATGGCTATTTTAGCTATGCAACAAATGGCGTTATTGTTTAAAGGTATTAAACCAGGTTTTTTGCTCGCTAATCATCTTTTAAACATTGATAATAGAGCTGCTGTGTTTATTTGGTCACCTGATATTACAGAACTTAATGATTCATCGATTGAAGCTAACTGGAATGTTACATCGGATAGCTTGGCTGCTTGGCTAGCGGTACAACTAAATGCAGATGAATTGATATTGGTGAAGTCGGCTGAAATTCCTGAAGATTTAACTCTCCAGCAAATGCACAAACAGGGTGTTATTGATGCAGCATTTACTCAATATATAAAACACTCCTCGTATAAAATAACCTTACTTAATAAGAATAGCTTTAATGAACACGCCTTTACTTAGTCAACTTGTTAGCTTTGTTAGAAAATATTGTGACAACCTATATTACCAAGGTCGAGAGTCCCTGTTAGGGCATCATAAACGCGATATTGTGGTTATTCAAGTCGAGCAAACCTGTAATAGTCTGATTAATACTCGAGACCAGTTTGAAGATGCTTTGCAGCAATTTAAAAATATAGTTGATGTAAAGGAAAGTACATTAGAGCATCGTTATCGCTTGTTACAAAGACAATATGACTTTTGTAAAAGTAAATCAGACGATGTCAGTCATCGGATCACGGCCATTGAAGAGGTAAGTGGTTCATTATTTAAAGAGTGGGAAGATGAATTGGGGCATTATAGTAACCGTGCTTTACGGTCAAAAAGCAGGCAACAACTCAAAACTTCTAGGCAACAATATTCTCGACTCATTAGAACTATGCGTAAAGCAGAATCCCGTATTCACCCTGTTCTATCCGCTTTTAATGACCAAGTGTTATTTTTAAAGCATAATCTTAATGCTCAGGCTATAGCAGCTTTGCAGCATGAATTTATTGAAATAGGGATAGACATATCTCAATTAATAGAAGTAATGGAAGCGACTATTAATGAGGCAAGTCAATTTGTATCAACTTTGGTTGAGCAAAAAGCCTTGCCTTCATCTTAAAGGAGAGTTTTATGAGAATTCAATCGCTCCCAACACAACTGGTTAACCAAATTGCTGCTGGCGAAGTCGTCGAAAGGCCTTTTTCTGTGGTTAAAGAACTGGTTGAGAATTGTTTTGACGCAGGTGCCGATCAAATTACTATTGATATTGAGCAAGGCGGTATTCGCTTAATAAAAATTAGAGATAATGGCTGTGGTATTGTTAAAGATGATTTACCGCTGGCGCTTTCTCGTCATGCCACTAGTAAAATTTCTAACTTACACGATTTAGAACATGTGGCAAGTATGGGGTTTAGAGGGGAAGCCTTACCTAGTATTAGTTCGGTTGCCAAGTTGACGCTTATTTCACGAACAGAGGATGCCGAATGTGCGTGGAAAGTGAGTGCTGATGGCACAGAAAAAGACTTCAATCCACAACCTGACCCTCATCCACTCGGTACAACCATTGATGTAAGAGATTTATTTTATAACACTCCGGCAAGACGCAAGTTTTTAAAGACAGAAAAAACTGAATTTTCACATATTGACAGTTTGATCAAAAAAATGGCGCTAAGTCGATTTGATATAGGGTTTACCTTAAATCATAATCAGCGTGAGATCATAAACCTTA
>JALSLS010000305.1 GCA_026988195.1 Methylomonas sp. | reverse complement strand
GCATCCTCTTAATTCAACACCTTTTTCAATATACTGCTTTGCCAGTAGAGGCAGTACTTCTGCAGCAATTGACTCAGCTACCAATAATGTTTCCATGGCATTACAAACCCCATATCGATGGGTTTTTGCATTAAAGGCAATATTCACGGCCTTGTCTACATCAGCCTTCCCATCAATATAAACATGGCAAATACCATCTAGATGTTTAATAACGGCAATCGTTGCTTGTTCTGTAATACGTTCTATTAAGCCTTTACCACCGCGAGGCACAATAACATCGACATATTTGTCCATCGTAATCAATTCACCTACAGCTGCACGATCTGTGGTTTCAACTACTTGCACAGCCTCTACAGGAAGCTGTGCAGCTTGCAGACCTTCTGTAATACATTTAGCAATCGCTTGATTTGAATGAATCGCCTCTGACCCGCCACGTAAAATACAGGCATTACCTGATTTCAAACAAAGTGCAGCAGCATCAATGGTGACATTTGGGCGTGACTCATAAATAATCCCTATGACCCCTAAAGGAACTCGCATTTGCCCCACTTGAATACCACTGGGTCTATAGCTAAGATCTGTTATTTCCCCAACTGGATCAGCAAGTGCTGCTACTTGGTGTAATCCTTCAATCATTGAATCAATTCCAGCAGGATTTAATTCAAGTCGATCCAATAATGCCGAATCCAAGCCATTTTCCTTTCCTACCACTAAATCTTTTTGATTTTCTGCGACTAATACATCCTTGCTTTTTGCTAGTGCTTGCGCAATTTTAATTAATGCCAGGTTTTTTTTGCCTGAATCAGCTTTACTTATTTCTCGCCCAGCTTTCCGCGCTTGCTGACCAAGTTTATTCATATACTCTGTTATTTCCACTTTAAAAATGCTCGTAAAGTATGTCAACCGTTAATTATATCCTACTTACAGTTAATATATATAACCACCATGATTTCAACTAAAATAAAGATGAATAAAATACCACTCAGTTATTCAAGTTATTCCCTGTGCCGCCCTTAATTGATCCCGATTAATATAAAGCCATTGTATGGCGATAATGGGGATACCTGATTCAATCCTGCCATCCTCTAGCATTTGATAAACTTGATCAAATTTAGCCGTTGTGACTAATATATCTTCATGCTCATCATCAAGACCATGAACGCCCCCCACATTACTTGCATCCACAATACCTAAAAACAAGCTAATTCTTTCTGATGCACCACCAGGAGTAGTATAGAACTCATGAATCAAAGTTAACTCTTCTATCTCACACCCTGCTTCTTCTACCGACTCTCGATAGGCGACTTCTTCGGCAGTCTCTCCCTCTTCAATCGCACCTGCTACAATTTCTAGCAACCAAGCACGCTTAGGATTTAAAATAGCACCTGCCCTAAACTGTTCAATTAAAACAACCTCATCGCGCTTGGGATCATAAAGCAATACCGCCACGCAATTACCTCGCATAAATAATTCTCGGGTTATTTCTTCACTCCAACCGCCTTGATATAAGGTATGTTGTAACTTATATTTTTCTAGCCGAAAGAAACCGTTATAAACCACTTCCCTATTATTTATTTTGAAATCCTTAATCATTTATATACTCCACCCTATAAACAACGCCAAGCGTATCATCTGCTATCAATAAACTTCCATCAGGCATTTGTAAAATATCAGTTGGCCGACCTAATACTTTCCCTTCTGGGGTTAACCACCCAGTAATAAAAGATTGTTCAGAAATAGGTTTATTCTTTTTAAATTTAACTAAGGCTATACGGTAACCATGCGGTTTAGTTCTATTCCAAGACCCATGTTGAGCAACAAATAATTGATTAACAAAACGTTTAGGGAATTGCTTACCGGTATAAAACTTCA
>JALSLS010000304.1 GCA_026988195.1 Methylomonas sp. | reverse complement strand
TATGTGTAGAAAGATAATCCCAGACTTGGGGGGGATTGATTTATCGCCTCTTGCTGCGTTGGTTTTTTTACAACTAGCAAAAATGGTGTTGTTGCCACCAATAAGTCAACTAGCCTTGTTACTAGGTTGATTTCAGGCGCGATGCGCTTCGCCCCCTGTATTTCCTATAAATTTAGGTTCGGGTATTAAATCAAACCTCCTCGCTAAGATGTAAAAAATAGTTAATATTTGTTATTTAGCTATAATCAATAGATAGGTAGGGTGGTAACCATTTACCTCCCCCTTTTTCCAAAGAGGGGAACTGAGCGGTTACGTAGGATGGGCAAAACGATAGTGTGCTCATCAATTTAGTACGATGCTATTGATGGGTACGCCGTACCTACTTTTGACATTCTTAATGTCTTCGCTAAGATATAAAAATTAATCAATATTCGTAATCTAGTTTATAGTTTGTTCAGAAGAAAAATTTTATTTAAGGTAAAAGTAAGTTTTTATGCAGATCCTTTTTTCAAAAAAAATTATTTTATTAGCTACTTTGCTGGTGACACTAGCAGGACAGAACTCATTCGCTGAGAAAAAAATGTACCGTTGGGTTGATGATAGCGGTAATGTGTTTTTTTCTGACCAAGTGCCGCCTAAAGCAGTTAAACATAGACGAGAGTCTCTAAATCAAAATGCTCGCGTTGTTGAGGTTGTTGAAAAACAGAAAACAAAAGCTGAGCAAGAACTGGTTAAGCGCTTGGCATTATTAAGACAACAGCAGCAAGCTATTATAAATAAACAAAAATCACATGATAAAGTTTTATTAAGTACCTATCGAAATGTTAAAGATATGACTGTTGCATTAAGAGGGCAGATGCTAGCATTTGATAGTAAGCGAAAGGTGGTTAGAGGAAACTTGAATAGGCTTGAGCTACAATTATTACAAAAGCAGAGAAAGGCAGCTCAATATGAGCGTGATGGACGCAGCATCCCCGTTAACTTATTAACAGATATTGCCACAAGTAAAGAACAAATTAATAATACTTACGTGGAAATATCAAACCAATTTCAGAAAAAGAAAAGAATTAGACAGCAGTTTGCTAATGATATTGCTCGGTTTGAATACTTAATTAAAATAAGAGAAACGGATGAAAATTTTGATTATTTAACAGCTAAACATAAAGCGGCAAATGAATTAGGCCTGTTTATTTGTGAGTCAACAGATCAATGCGATAGAGCATGGGTGAGTGCCAAACAGTTTATACGTATAAACTCAACTGTTGCGGTTGATATAGAAACAGATACCTTAATTATGAGTCATGCACCTTATAAAGATGATGATTTAAGTTTATCTATTTCAAAAATGGATGAGGTGGATGGGAGCCAACAATTATTTCTTGATATTAGGTGCCGTAAGTCATCATTAGGTGATGCTTTATGCCGAAGTGAGAGAGTTAGGGAAATTAGGCATTCATTTAATGACTTTATTAAATCAACTTTGCCTTCTGGCAGTGAAAGGTTACATTTTTAGATACACGACAACCAAGACCTAAAAGTAGGGGCAATCCCTTGGTAACCGTTCACCTCCCCCTTTGAAAAAGGGGGATTGAGGGGGATTTGTCTAATAAAATCTCCCCTAACCCCTCTTTTCCAAAGAGGGGGACTGAACGGTTACATCCCTTGTGGTTGCCCCTACGATAAAAAGGCCATAATACAAATCGTAGGCTATCAGTTTCCGGTTGCCTAAGTGCATACCCACTTTTAATTAAGGAGCGTGTATGGAATAACGTCCCGAAATTATAACGTAGGATTTTTGTTTCAGGTGGAATGATCTCATGAGGCGCATAGCAAGCTACGCAACGAATGAGATCATTCCATCTGGAGCAAAAAGACAAGTT
>JALSLS010000303.1 GCA_026988195.1 Methylomonas sp. | reverse complement strand
ACGAAAACATCAAACTTTGGGAACAACTCCCGACTTGATGTATGATAAATTTAGCGGCCTAAAACAGGCGGCTTAATGTGTGAAAATAGTTCTTAGCTAACTGTCCGAAAATTGGGGTGCAGCTCTAACATCTATGTCAATCCCTTGATTTGAACAAGATTTCTGAGTAGATTGAACGAGTAAACTTGCTAATAATTTTGTTATAAGAATACTTTTATTCCTTAGGTTAATCAGTAATGAAATCAATATGATTTCATTACTGATTTTTATCTATTTATAGAAAGAAGTAAACAAATTTAACTAACAAAACACACTTCCACAAATTACATCTCTTCTCTGTATTATTCGCAGATCAATCTCGTAAATTCAGCGCGTTCTTGGTATGGCTTTTTATCTAGCCAATTAGCTATTATTTCATGGATTGGAGATCTTGGGGGTTTTAATACAATATGACCGCTATTTTTTTTATAAAGCATCAAATTATTACGATGCTTATTTTGGCAAAATATATGTTTAGTTTCTTTTAGTTTTTCACTCGGCAACAAGTTATCGTTGTCACCCATTACAAATAAATATCGAATATTTTTTTTCTTTGATAAAAATTCACTCATGTTTTTTTTATCGGAGTTGAGTGTAATTCTCCAGTTATTGACGTAGCCACCATATACAAAGTTATGTTTATTTTCTTTTTGTATGACTGCTTTGAGCAACTTTTTAAATCTCTTAAGGGTATTTGGTTCTGTCTTATCACGAAATATTGCTTGCTCTTCGTAAGCCCCTTTTATGCTGTTTGCTGCATGGTTTGCGAGAAATATCACTTCATTTAAGGTCGTATCTTTATTCATCATTAGATAAATAATCTGTACTCCCTCAGACACGCCAAGGACTGTTATTTTTTTGTACGTGCTTTTCTTTTTTAGATAGTGGAGTAAAAACAAATTATCTCGGGTACGATTAGCATGATTGTTATGCTCATAATAAAGTTTAGAACATCGCGTATTTCTGCTTGGATATGCATTTTTTATAACCCCCCGTTTTTGTAAGACTGCAATATCCGAATTCACTGGTAGATCTTTATACAATAGTCCCAATAGAGGTTGTTCGTCAGCGCACCCTGACCCAGATAGCACGAGAATCAGTCTTTTACTGGGGTAGTTGGCCTTGCCATTATTTTTTCCGTAATGGCTACGAAGTAGAAAATAGTCTCTTTCAATATTATTAATTTTTAGATGATATTTTTTTGCCGTAGGTTTGGTCACTTCTTTTTCAAAGTTAATTTTATCAACTTGATTGTTGAACATCGTTGAACAACCACTAAGTGATAACTGTAAAGGCAAAAATACCAAAAAGAAAAAAAATGAATATTTAAAATTATTCATATATGACATCATAAATTGCCTCCAATACGCTTTCAGAAAAATAGCAACTATAATATGGGAGTAGATAATGTACGTATTAATATACGCGTATATTATTATATTGGTAGGATCACATACTTGGTACTTAAAAATTAAAGACACCTTAAATTTTCTAAATTTAAGGTGTCAAACATCATTCAGTTACAAGAATCAACAACATCCTTTAACTTCATAGTTAATAGAAGCTCCATCTGGGGGAAAACCACCTTCAGGGTCTACTGAAATAGTTTGTGTTGCTCCACCACCAAGGTTTGTGGTTTGAGAAGCAGGGTTATTACAATACTTTTGAGTAGACTGAAGAAGTAAACTTGCTAGCAATTTTGTTATAAACATTTTCATTTTCCTTATTGAGAGCTGCACCCCAATTTTCGGACAGTTAGCTAAGAACTATTTTCACACATTAAGCCGCCTGTTTTAGGCCGCTAAATTTATCATACATCAAGTCGGGAGTTGTTCCCAAAGTTTGATGTTTTCGT